>JAPUKZ010000285.1 GCA_027295405.1 Gammaproteobacteria bacterium | reverse complement strand
ACGCCATCCGCGATATCCCCCTGAAACGGCATGCCGTGCCCCGGGAAATGGCCGGTGTGGTACTGATGATGGCGTCGGAGGCGGGCGGGTATATTAACGGCGAAAGCATTGTGGTTGATGGCGGTATGACCGCGACACGCGCATAGCTTTTTTGCAAATGGCTAATGCAAGACTAAGCTAATAAAAAGACGGCACAAACAAGTGACAATACTAATCACGCATACCAACAAAGGGAGAGCAAGACTATGTCAGTAACTGATCATGTCAATCTTGAAGAGTTTATGGGGGGTGTTAAGAGGCGGAATCCGGGACAACCCGAGTTCGTCCAGGCGGTGCAGGAAGTCGCCGAGGACATCTTTGATTTCATCGAAGACAAGGAGGAATATCACGAGTACCAGATTCTGCGGCGAATCGCTGAGCCTGATCGGGTCGTCAGCTTCCGGGTATGCTGGGAAGACGACAACAGCAATATCCGCGTTCAACGTGGCTGGCGGGTGCAGAACAACAACGCCATCGGTCCCTACAAGGGCGGACTCCGTTTCCACCGTGACGTCAACGAGAGTGTTCTCAAATTCCTGGCGTTCGAGCAGACTTTCAAAAACAGCCTGACCGGCTTGCCCATGGGAGGAGCCAAGGGCGGGGCGAATTTCAACCCGAAAGGTAAATCCGATCATGAAGTGATGCGCTTCTGTCAGTCCTTCATGACCGAGCTCTTCCGCCATTTAGGAGTTGATACCGATGTGCCTGCCGGCGATATCGGTGTGGGGACACGCGAGATCGGCTACATGTTCGGCCAGTACAAGCGCATCAAGAACGAATTTACCGGGGTTCTGACCGGTAAGGGGCTGGAGTACGGCGGAAGCCTGATTCGCACCGAGGCGACAGGCTACGGAGCGATCTATTTCCTGCAGGATATGCTGGAACGGGTTGGAAACTCCATCGAAGGCAAAAACTGTGTCATCTCGGGCTCGGGGAACGTCGCAACACATGCCGCAGAAAAGATCAACCAACTAGGCGGTAAGGTACTGACGATGTCTGATTCCGGCGGATTTATTTATGACCCTGAAGGCATCGATCAGGAAAAGACGGATTGGATCAAACACCACAAAACCCATCAACGCGGTCGCATCGCGGACTACGTAGAAGAATTCATTGGGGCTGTATTCCATGAAGGTAAACGCCCCTGGGCCGTCGAGTGCGATCTCGCCGTACCCTGCGCAACACAAAACGAGTTGGATGGGGAAGACGCGAAAACGCTGATCGGCAATGGTTGCATAGGCGTATCCGAGGGCGCCAACATGCCGGTCAACCTGGACGGCGTGCACGCCTTCAAGGCAGCGGAAACCCTGTATGCGCCCGGCAAGGCGGCGAATGCCGGTGGCGTCGCGGTCTCCGGTCTCGAGATGAGCCAGAACTCCGCCCGCATCTCGTGGAGTGAGGAAGAACTTCAGAAATTGTTGTTCGATACCATGAAAGGTATCCACGATCGTTGTGTTGAGTATGGCGGGATCGCCGGCAGTGAGCGCATCGACTACGTGCGTGGCGCTAATATCGCGGGATTCGTCAAGGTGGCGGATGCAATGCTGGCCTACGGGGTGGTGTAAGGAGCCAAACTCTCCCCACCCACCCACATTAGCGCCCGGTATAGAAACTGAAGGGAATGCCCGGTGAACAACAATCGAATGCCTGGCTTATCATGACCGTGTTGCAGAATGAGCGCCTGATCGCCGGCATTCTCCCCCCGCACCGGGGCAGTATCCGGCTCAAGCGCTACGCGGTGCGGGAGTTTGTGGCGCGGGAGCGCTGGAACGGGGTGTTTTTCGGTTCAAGGGGGGCGATACCATGAGAGCATGGCAAGTGACAGAACTGGGGCCTCCAATGGAGGTGTTGAAACTCCGGGAAAAGAGCTTGCCCAGTCCAGGATCAGGCGAGTTACGCATCGCCGTCACTGCCGCGGGAGTCGGCTTGCCGGATGTATTGATGTGCCGGGGCCATTATGAGTACAGGCCCGAGCTGCCGTTCAGCCCGGGTCAGGAATTTGTTGGTACGGTACTGGAGGTGGGCGCAGGAGTGTCGTTCCAGCCCGGACAGCGGGTGATGGGGGTGACATCGTTCTTCAACGGCCACGGCGGTTTTGCCGAAGAGTGCATGAGCATGCAGGGCATGCTGTACACCGCACCAGAGGCGATGCCAGATGCCCATGCCGCCGGTTTTGTAATCCCCTACCACACTGCCTGGATTGCGCTGGTATGTCGGGCCCGGATCAGCGCGGATGAAACCCTGCTGGTATTGGGTGCCGCCGGCAGTTCCGGTTCCGCCGCCGTGCAAGTGGGTAAGGCACTGGGTGCGCGGGTTATTGCAGTCGCGGGTGGCGGGGACAAGTTGCAGCGCTGCGTCGAATTTGGCGCTGATATCACTATCAATCATCGCAGCGAGGATGTGGTTGCGCGAACCAATGAAATCACCGAAGGCCGTGGCGCCGATGTAGTGTTCGACCCAGTGGGTGGGGAGCTGTGCGCGCAAGTGGTGGGCTGCACCGCCAGTGAAGGGCGTCTTCTGCTGATAGGCTTCGCCAGTGGCAAGTGGGGGAGAACGCCCAGTCACGAAGTGGTAATCAGGAATTGCTCGGTCATGGGGGTGTTTGTCGGAGCCTACAGCCCGGACCAACGCCACCAGGTGAACGATGAACTGTTGAAGTTGTACAGCTTGGGAAAGATTGAGCCAGCCATCGACAGGGTGGTGGAGTTTTCCGACGTACCGCAGGCGATTGCCGACCTGGAACAGCGCCAGGTAACCGGCAAACTGGTGATTGAGATATTCGGCGCCGATTGAGTCGTGATCAGCTCTGCGGTTGATACGGGCCGTGTTCCTCCACAGCGCGCCCCCCGAATTCCTCGACATTTTCTGGCTGTACCTCGGGACGCCGCCTATTCTGGTGTAAAGCTCGATGACAACTGGGTCAAGTCAGGGCTGATATTCCGGCTTGACCGCTAACTTGCCCGCCACACCAAAGAGACAGAGATATCCTTGCATCACCACCCGGTCCGCAAATCGGTCTGTTCGGCCAAAGGAATTACAACTAACAGAAACAGGGAGTGTTGCGTCAAAGGCGGCAGTGTGGAGCGAAATGTCGGGGCTGGCTTTTCAAAAAAAGGGCGTTTATGCTCCTTATACTTCCGCATCGCCCGCTTCTAGTCCATCTCAACGATGTGCGTTATGAGAGGCCTGGTGTACCTTCAAGGATACCTGAGGTGTGCTTGCCAGCACCGGACATCGTTGAGGAGACCTTAATGACCAAACACCTGCAACCATCAACTGATCCAATCACTGAAGATCGTATCTATATCGCCGAGGCTCTCAAGGGGGTCAACACCGCCGCATTGATCATGTCCATCGTTCACATGACCGGTGATACCAGTATTTTGCGGGGTTCGATCAGGCCAAAACTGATGGACGTGGTGGCGGCGGGTGCCGAGGCAGAGGGTGATGAGCCGTTCGGTGAGGGCGGATTTACCCAGGAAGAAATGGCCAGCGTACGCGCACAGGCGCTGGAAGCGATTGAGAGCTACCGCGATAGAGGGTGCACGCTACCCACCCTGGATGAGGATTCGGTCACTGAGATGTTCCATTACATGAGCGGTAGGGACCTGGACACGGACTATGCTGCATTTGTTAAAGAGGAAATTGCGCTTGATGGCGTAGATTGCCGCGGGTTGGTGCTGGACGATGCCGCCCTGCAAGAACGCGCGCAGAATTTTCCCGTCATCATCATCGGTGCGGGCATGGGGGGTGTATTGGCTGCGATTCGCCTCGATGAGGCCGGTATTCCCTACACTGTGCTTGAAAAGAATCCCGGTATCGGTGGCACCTGGTATGAAAACTGCTATCCCGGGTGTCGTGTTGATGTTGCCGGCCACAGTTACAGTTATTCCTTCGAACCCAATCACGACTGGAGCTGCCATTTTCCACTGGCGGACGACATACGCGCGTACTACGATCACTGTGCCGAAGAATACGATGTAAAGAAGCATATCCGTTTTAACACCGAGGTGGTGGAAGCCGTCTACGATGAAGCGGAGTATAGCTGGCGGGTCCGCGTCTCCGACCAGGATGGCAGGGAAGAAATCCTGACAGCCCGTGCGATCATCAGCGCCGTCGGCCAGTTGAACCGGCCCAAAATGCCGGATATTCAGGGCCTCGACAGTTTTACGGGGGAAGTCGTTCACTCGGGTGCCTGGCGGGGTGATGGCGCACTCGCTGGCAAGCGCGTAGCGGTAATCGGCTCGGGTGCCAGCGCCTTCCAGATTATTCCCGAGTTGGCACAGACAACGGTAAAACTGGAGGTATTTCAGCGCTCTCCTGCCTGGATGTTTCCCAACCCGGCGTATCACAGTGAGGTCTCAGAGGGGCAAAAGTGGGCGCTGAAAAAGCTGCCCTACTATTCCAAGTGGTATCGTTTCTGGTTGTTCTATGCTGCGGTCGAAGGTGTCTATGAGCAAACGCTGGCAGATGAATACTGGGACAGCCCCTTGTCCGTGAGCGCGTCGAATGACGAAATGCGTAAAAGCCTCAGTGCCTGGATAGAATCACAAGTTGCAGACCCGGAGCTGCTGCAGAAGGTCTTGCCACGCTACCCACCATTCGGCAAGCGAATTTTGCAGGACAACGGCACTTATCTGGCGGCTCTCCAGCATCCCGACACCGAGGTGATTACCACGGGCATTCGCGCTTGTGTCGCCGACGGTATTATCACCGAGGACGGTTCTCTGCACGAGGTGGATGTCATCGTCTGCGCGACGGGTTTTCATGCAGACCACTTTCTGTTTCCAATGAAAATAGTGGGCTGCAAAGGGATTGAACTTGCCGAGCAGTGGGGTGAGGACAATGGTCGTGCGTATCTGGGTATCACCGTACCGAACTTCCCCAATCTGTTCTGCATCTACGGACCCAATACCAATCTGGTGGTAGCCGGCAGCATTGCCCACAACGCCGAATCCCAGGTGAATTACATCCTGCGCTGTTTCAGATTGTTGTTTGAGAATGGCCTTGAGGCGATGAATTGCCGGCAGGCAATACATGACCAGTACAATGCTAAGGTCGACGCGGCAAACGCGGCAACTGCCTGGGGCTCGCCATTGGTCAACAATTGGTACAAGAACAGCGCGGGCAGGATTACCGCGAATCTGCCCTTTCGCATCATCGACTACTGGAAGATGACCAAGCAGCCCAACCCAGATGATTTTATCTTCAGCGGGAGATCTTTATGAAAATGGCGGCGGGTGGCCTGGAACTGGTATCGGGAGACAGGGATGCTCGCTTTCGTTAAGTCACCCCGGGCTGCTTATTTCTATGCGTTGCTGATCCGGATGGTTATGAAATTTGGATCTGGCATGAATGATCATAACTCATCGAGCAATAACCTTGAGGAGGCGAAGTCATGACGATTATAGAATTGGGAGCCCTCGGTGAACTCCTGGGATCGATTGCTGTTCTCGCCAC
>JAPUKZ010000284.1 GCA_027295405.1 Gammaproteobacteria bacterium | reverse complement strand
GGCCTGTTAACTTGTCGGTACCGACTGGACTGCAGGAATCTGGTTAAATCCCTTGACGGACTACCTCAGGGCGTGAATCGGCAGGTCGAAGCAGCGATGCGGCGTCCCGACGGCCTGCCCGTTAAGTCCTGCCTGCGCGGCCCGCTGTTCCCACCATTTTCAATAAATTTCAATGAGTTATAGATGGTTGGAGGTAAACTTTCGGCCTCCCCATCCCCAGTTTTACTGGGTTAGCGTCGATCTGAAGTCTCGCGTGAGAGGGTAGAGCCACATATCCTTGATCGAAACACTCTGCCTGCCCGACGGTCCCAGTTTCCCCCGGCCCCTGGTTTCACCCACATAAGTCCAATTGGCGGCTTTGTACGACGTTCCCGCAAACCGGTTTTTCTCCACAAACGTCTCCAGAAGGACGGGGCGATAGTGGTAGCGGGATTCCCAGTCAGCGGGTAATCGGCGGGCCGCCATCGACAGGATCATGGAGGCCAGATTCTTCGATCTGACCCAGGGCAGGATAAGGAAACGGGCGTTATTAACCACCCGGTGCAGATGCGCTTTTCGTTGATCGTGACTCCAGCCGATGTAGTTATCCCGCGGCGCGGCCTGCCAGGCGCTGGCGCCAAAGCCCAACAGGGCCAGGATCTGTTCACCGCTGGTGACAAAGTAACGCAACTGGGCACCCGGTAGCGTCTTATAGCCCAGGTAATGGTAGCGATGGATGTATTCATTCCACAGGCGTGAATGGGCACGATGCACCACCGGGCAAAATTGCAACGGGGTTAAGCGGTTGGCCGGTTGCTCGATCACCTCTTGCGGCGCCGTCTGCGGCGTGAACTCGATGCGGCTCTGCGGGCGTTCACCCGTCGGCGCCGGCAATTGGATCAAGCCATCGTCCTGCATGCGCAACATCGCCACCCGGCAGGACATGGCCTTGAGTCCGCCATCGGCCTTGTACCAGCCCAGTGCCTGGCAGGTCAGCCGCGACAGGCCGGCGCGGGTACAGGTGGGGTTATCGGCGATCAATGCCCGGATAGACGCCAGTTCCCCGGCGCTGAAGTCACGGCCGCTATAGCGCTTTGTGGCCGGTAGCGCGTTGTCCGCAGAGCATAAAGTGTTGCTGGACGTCATCCCGTATCCTCAAATAGTTGCATTCCAACCATGCCCGTTACCGGCGCGGGACAATCCAGTTCGCTCCGCCGCGCCGCGGTCATCTCCCACGGTAAGAAAGGCGCCAAATCGACCGGCGCTCGCCCGCCGTTATCCGCACAGGCGGTTAAATAGGCGGTCAGCCAGTGCCGTGGATTCAGGCCCCACAGCAGCATCGTTTGCAGCACGGTGAACATAATGGCTGCCAACTGCGCGCTCCACACGCGACCGGAGCCGTAGTAGCGCTTGCGCCCGGTCACCGGGTTGCGCAAACTGCGTTCCGCCTGGTTGTTGTCCATCGGGACCTGCGGGTGTTTGGCAAACAGGACGAGTCCGGGCCAGTGGTTGTTCAGGCTCGTCAGGACCGCCCGTTGCGCGTCGTGAAGGTCCGGCTGCTGCAGGCAGGCCTCGCTGCGCGCCTTCATCTGCGACAGGTGTCTTCGCAATGCCCGGTGGTGTCGCTGGAAAGCCGTGGATTGCCGGCCCAGCGGTTTGTCTTCGGCCCAGTGGGGCAGGCGCAGCTTGTTCAGGTGGTAGAGTTCTCCGATCGCCTCGACCCACTCGAACATCCAGGCGTTCAGATCGGGCCAGCTGCGGGCCGCGTCGAGATAATCACGTCTCACGTGAGCCCAGCAAAATGCGAGAGCAATGATCGGGAGTTCCTTCGCCAGTTTCTTGTACGCACTGTAGCGGTCGCACACGAGAAAGACGGGGAACTGGCCGTCCTCCAGCGCACGGAAGTGCTCCAGCGGCACACCGGCATCCCGGCCCGGCGCCATCAGGTAATACACCACCGACGGCGATTGCATGACCCACAGGTACCAGCGGTAGTTTGCCTTGTTTTCTATGGCCTCGAAGACCTTCCAGCCGGTCTCATCGGCATGAAACAGGCGTTCGGTCAGCTGTTTCTGCCGCAGGGCGTCGACCCGCGGTTCGAACAATGGAGCAAGACGCTGGAGCCCACCGGTCACCGTGCCCTGGGACAGGGGGCAGCCCAGATGCGCGAAGTCGCTCAACAGGCGATGGGTCGCCTGTGCATACAGGTATTTATCGAGCAGAATCTCTACCCACACGGACACGCCGAGATTGTTCCGGCTGAGTACGCGTGGCGCCGGGGAGGCGGTAATAATGCCTTTTTTACCCGGGCAGCCACAACCGCTGTATTTCTTGCGGCGGATTTTGCGGATGTAGGAACTCACCTGGATTTCAAGGATCTCGGAATCCTCCGTCGTCCCGAGGTCGCGATAGGGCAAGCCGCAGTCGGCGCAGCATTTCTCGTGCTCGGCCAGATCGCGAATTTCCGCCTTGACGGGTAAATGGGGGCGCGACGTGCGCCCATGTCCCTGCGATCCGGGTTGTTGACCCCGGGGACGAGCCGGCGTCGCTGAGGGTTCTGTTGGGAGCGATTCACTGTGTTTACTTTGCTCGCTCTTTCGCCCGTACAGGCGTTGGTTCAAATCGCGCACCTTCGCCCGTTCCTGCTCCAGTTGCCGTTGGAGTTCGGCTTCACGAATAAGCGCTCGCTCATGTTGCGCTTTGTAGAAATTGAGTTGTGACTTCAGCTCGATATAGTCCAGCTTGCTCAGCACCACCGCCTCCCTGGCGAAGGGGCGATCATCGTACTGATCGGCAAGGGGTGGCGCATCGGGAAAGGCGGCTGAGTCATCCATGACGACCGTTATACCGAAAAACGATTGCTGTGTCCCGCACTTTTTTCGGTTTGGCCTGAATTTAGCCTAAAATAGCCTATGGGGAGGCCGAAAGTTTACAAGGCTGAAATGCGCGCCAGACCCTCCCTCTGTACCAATGTAGGTGAGACACCCATTCTAATGTAAATTACTGTAGGGCGGCG
>JAPUKZ010000283.1 GCA_027295405.1 Gammaproteobacteria bacterium | reverse complement strand
AGGTGAAATGCTGGATTGGTTTGCCCCGCGTTTCTACGCCGACAGCAACATGGGCCTCACTCACTGTCTCCTGCAATTTTTCACTGCGCTTGCTAGCCTTGGATTGGCGGCTTGCAGCCATCGGTTCTCCCAACAACAGGGGTTTATCCCCTGAGTATTGAACCTGCTGCACGGAGAGTCAACCATTTACACGTTGGCGGGCAATGCAGTTTCTCCCGCGAAATCCTATTATTCCGCCAGCAGTATTTAGTGTAACCATTTGTGGCGGGTCCAGCCCGCTAAGGTCAGAGGAAGCGGGTCATGAAACTCTCCACATTTATTATCAAAGCTACGGATCAAAAGACGGTCGGTGTGTTCCAGGATGACAAGTACCTGGATGTTGTTGCCCTCAGCGATGGCATAATCCCGAACAGCATGCTGGATGTGCTGAATGGCGGCGATACTGTGCTGCAACAGGTCCGCGAGATCGTGAGCGGGACCGACGGCAGTGTCCACGCATATTCTGCAGAAGAGGTTGAGCTGTGCTCGCCGGTGCGCCCGGGTAAAATTATCCACACCTCCTGTAATTTCGATGCTCACCTGAATGAATTGACTGGCTGGGAGGCCTCCGAGTGGAAGGAACACGGCTGGGATCAGTTTCACTTTGAACACCCCACCGGATTCCTGGAAGCGCCTTCCTGCGTGGCCGGTTCCGGCGTGGGCGTTGCGATTCCGCGCTTCACCGAGCAGCTGGACTACGAAATTGAAGTGGGCATCGTGATTGGCAAAACTGCCAAGAATATCTCCGTTGAAGACGCCATGGGCTGCGTTGTCGGCCTGATGATTTTTAACGATGTATCAGCCCGGGATATCCAGGCCCGGGAACACGCCAATAACGTGATCCTGATGGGCAAGAGCTTTGACGGTTCCTGCCCCTTCGGCCCCTGGCTGGTTACCCTGGACGAGTTGGAAGATCCCAACAAACTCGACATGAAGATGTACCTCAACGGCGAACTGCGCCAGAATTCGAACACCAGCGCCACGCACTACAACATGGCCGAACTGGTGTCCTGGTGGTCGCACATGACCCTGGAGCCCGGTGATGTGATTACCACGGGTAGCCCTCCCGGGGTGATATCGGGGATGAAAGAGCCGGTGTGGATGAAGTCAGGCGAGGTGATGGAGTGTCAGGTTGAAGGTCTGGGCACTCTGGTGACCCCGGTCCTGTAAGCTGTCTGGTCTTAATGAGGAAGAACTTATGAATACTGTGAATCCGGAGCTGGTCCAGAAAGCCATTGACCAGATCGACCGCGACCGACTGGTAAAGCTGGTCATGGATTTGGTCGACATCCCCAGCCCTACCGGTTATGAGGGAGATTGTGCCCGCGCTGTCAACGAAGTACTTCAGGGAGCGGGTTTTGATTCCGTACTGCAGCCCATTGGTGATGATCGCTACAACGCGGTGGGTCGCTTGCAGGGGCAGGGCGGCGGCAAGTCGCTGATGTTCAACGGCCATTTGGATACCTCCTTTGGTCCGGAACAGGCACACCGCGGCCTCGGCTACCAGTGCAAGGCTACCCTGGTGGACGACGAGTGGATCTACGGCATGGGCTCGTTCAATATGAAGAGTGCCACGGGCACTTATGTCACGGCGGTTGAAGCGATCCAGAAGGCCGGTATCAAGCTCGGTGGCGATGTGGTGATCGCCGCGGTTGCCGGTGAAATTGAGAAGGCGCCGGTGAACGACCACGAGGGGCCCATGTACCAGGGCTATGGTGTGGGTACCAAATTCGCCATCACCCACGGTGCCATTGCCGACTTCTGTATTTTGGGCGAGCCCACCAACATGATGTTGATTCCCCGTCATTGCGGTAGCACCTGGGTCAAGATAACGGTGCCCGGTCACCTTATCCACACCGCCTGGTCGGAGTTGGAGAAAAACGCCATCAACAAGGCCAGGGTGGTACTGGATGCCATTCATGAGTGGATTCCGGATTACTGTGAACGCAACAGTCTGGGGGATTTCCAGCCGCGGGTGAATGTCTCCGCGGTGGAATCGGGCTGGAGCTGGCGTGGCGCACGTACTCCGGACGACTGCGTTATCTATATGGATGTTCGCACCCTGCCTGACGATTTACCGCTCAAAGCCTATAACGAGGTGCGCGAACTCATCGCCAGCGTCGTCGATGTCAATCCGCAACTGGCGGGCACCAAAGTTGAGACCTTTATGACCGTGCCGGGTACGTCGATACCGGACGACCATGAACTGATACAAAATATCGTCAAGGCACATACCGATCAGTTGGGTAAGGCGCCTGAAATGGGCATCGAAACCTGGATGAGTGATGCCGCGCATATGAACCGGTACGGCATTCCCACAGTCAACTATGGCTCGGCGGGGCGTATCCGTGCCGGCGGCGGTGGATTCTCTACCCACCAGGGTGAGGCGGTGCACATTGGTGACATGCTGGATATGATCAGAATATACATTCAGGTGCTGATGCAGATTTGCGGTGTGGTCGAATAATAGAGTCGAATAATAGAGCCGAATAATAGAGTCGAATAGTAAGCGCATGGACGTATTCCCCGCCATAGAATAACCCTGTATGGTGCTATAGCCGCCGGGCGAGACTTGCTCGCCCCGGTCAATCTCCGGTAGGACATTGTGATGAAACGGCCCGAACAACGCTTTGATTTTTCCGCCATGCCGCAGCGTAAACGCTGGCAATTGCCGGATGGTAAGCGGCTGGCTGTCTATACAGTAGTCAACGTGGAAGAGTGGGATATAGAGAAGCCCATTGCGCGCGAATATGTGACATCGCCGGCGGGGGTGGTCACGGTACCCAATATTCCCAATTGGGCCTGGCACGAATACGGTATGCGGGTCGGCTTTTGGCGACTGCTGCAAGCCTTCGAAAAGCGCGGCCTCAAGGCCAGTACCGCCATCAATGCGCGGGTCTGTGAGGGCAATGCCGAGCCTGTCGCAGCCGCCATGCGTGATGCAGGCTGGGGATTCATGGGGCACGGCTATCACCAGCAGGCCCTGCATATGGTGGAGGACCAAAAAGAAAACATCCGTAAGTCCTTCGAAGTGCTGCAAGGGTACACAGGAACGGCGCCCAAAGGCTGGCTGGGTCCCGGCTTGCACGAAACCCTGGACACCCTGGATTACCTGGCGGAGGTGGGTTTCAAGTTTGTCACGGATTGGCCCATGGACGAGCAGCCGGTGACCATGAAGACCCGTACTGAGCCAGTGGTCGCCCTGCCTTACACCCTGGAATTGAGCGATCTGCCAATGATGGTTGTTCATCAGCATGAATCCAGAGTGTGGTATGAACGAGCCGTCGACCAATTCGATCGACTATACCTGGAAGCTGCGCAGCAGCCCCGGGTCATGTCGATGAGTATTCACCC
>JAPUKZ010000282.1 GCA_027295405.1 Gammaproteobacteria bacterium | reverse complement strand
AGCACCTCTGCAAACAGGGGCGATATGGCGATACGGAACGCCCCCTCATAAGTGGCGGGGTCAAACTCCTCATCTTCCAGTAATTTGTCCAGGCTGAGCAGCGCTGTGGGTAATCCTGCCCCCAGGGCTTCTGCTTTTGGGGTGGGGATCAGGCCGTGGGCGGTGCGGGTAAACAACTCGTCGTCAAAAGACTCGCGCAGTTTTTGCAGGGTCTTGCTCAAGGCCGGCTGCGACACTGAAAGACGCTCAGCCGCTCGCGTGACATTGCGTTCTTCCAGCAAGACCTGCAGCACCACCAACAGATTCAGGTCCATGCGTATCAACTGGCGCGATATCATAGGTGTCCCCGCAAATAACCGGTAATTAATTGAGAAATGTTAGCAAATCGTATCAGTTATTTCACCCGCGCCTCTGGCCCTCGCGCTAGCTGGCCCGTGAGCATACTGGTACCATTGTGCGCCGCCCTACCACCGCTGTTGGAGACAGTCGCCGATGAACCCACTGAAACTCAGTGCCGCCACCCTGGCCATGTTACTACTTGCCGCCTGCAGTGGTATGGAAATTGAAGCCTGGGAACCCAACCAGTTTGCGGCAGGCCACTACCAGAGCTACTCCTGGCGCAGTGAACCCATTGTGAATACGGTGGGTTCCAGGGACATCATTTATCAGATGGACCCGATTATGCGCAGGGAAACAGACCGGGCCCTGCAAGCCAAGGGCTATCGCAAGGTCGAGTGGAACGGCGATTTCACGGTCGATTATATCTACGCACCGGGTCTGCGGATGGGCGTGCCCGGCGCAGCCGCCTCCAATATCAGCCCGCGCGCCGGAGTCCGCCCCAACGCAACGATGAGCCAGGCGCAGCGCGACAACGCTATCGCCCTTGCCGGCATTAAGGAAACCCACAATCTCGCGCTGCAGTTCAACGACGGCAAATCCCGCATGGAAGTCTGGCGTGGCGTACTCACCAAGATCGCCCAGGATGTTACAGGCGATAATATGGACAGCACCGGGCGCACCATCGGCAAGGGCATCAATAAACTCACCAGCACCTTGCCCGACGCCGGCTAGGCCGACTATCGCCACATGAAGCACAAACTGACAGCGCTCGTAGCACTGCTGTGTCTTGCCCAGTCCGGCGGCAGGAGAACAAACGGATGAAATTTATTAAAGCCTTACTCATAGGGACATGTTTATTCGCCCTGACCCAAGCCACACAGGCCCAGCGCCAGCTACAGTGTGAACCGGACCAGCAGTGCACCATCACCTGCTATCAGGACGGCATGGATAACGCCGAGAAAATTTTCCACCGCGAGCAGATCGACACCCTGCAGGTTGATCTCAACGCCCGGGTGCTGAAGATCGAGTTTCGCGAACGGCCGGATCAGTCGACCGCCTACGACTATTTCATCCTCGGCAGCAAGATGTCCTGCACCATCAAGAACATGCGCGGCATGCACGACTGACAACGGATAACACCCGCTCAGAAAATACCCTCGGCCACTAGTCGAACACCTCCGGGTTGACGCAATGGGGCATGCGCTCGCCCCGCAACGCCGCAATCATATTGTCTACCGCCAAAGCCGCCATCTGTTCACGGGTGCGCTGCGAGGCGCTGCCAATATGCGGAGCCACCACCACATTGGGCAGTTGCAGCAAGGGGTTATCCATTAAAACCGGCTCGCGCTCGAACACGTCGATACCGGCGGCAAACAAGGCCCCGCTCTGCAGGGCTTGTGCCAGGGCCTGTTCATCAACAATGCCGCCTCTGGCGGTATTCACCAGCACCGCACCGGGTTTCATACCAGCAATAGCCTCGGCGTCGATCAGCATTCGGGTGTCTTTGCTCAGCGCGACATTTACGCTGACGAAATCAGATTGTGCCAGCACTGCTTCGAGGCTCACCGACTCAACCCCCTCCACAGCTCGTCCGGAGCGGGTCCAGCCCAACAAGCGCATGCCAAAACCGCGGGCCCGGCGGGCCACGGCCTGGCCGATTTCTCCCAGACCGACTATTCCCAGGGTCGCGCCGGAAATATCCTTACCCACAAACATGCCGGGATACCAGGGCCGCTCCGGCTTCCAGCAGCCGTCTCGTACATAGCGGTCCGCCTCGGGAATCCGCCGCGCCGCCGCCAGCAGCAGCGCCATGTTCAGATCCGCGGTGGTGTCAGCCAGCACGCCCGGGGTATTGCCCAGCGGGATTCGCCGCTCTGTCAAGGCGGCGACAGCCACATGATCCACACCCACCGACATACTGGAGACAAAGCGCAGGTCAGGGCAGGCTGCCAGCAAATCCCGGCCAACCCGGTTGGTCAGCAGACATACCAGGCCGACACAGCCCTGCAACCGCTCAGCGAGCACCCCCGGCGGTATCGGGGTGGGCTCGGGCCACACCTCCAATTCGCAATGCAGCCCCAGGCGCTCAAGGGCATCACCGGGTAAACGCTGGCTTGCAAAGACCTTTGCCATGCGCAGGATTCACCTATAGATCATAATGATATAGCTTTACTACATTATCAGGAGAACGACATAACAGCCATCTGGAATGTTCACTCCCGGGCAATTAAACCGTTAGACTGCCCAAACACTTACAATAAAAAATCCAGAACATCTCATGAGACAATTTTTGAACCTTTGCAGCCTGGTGCTGATTCCGGGTCTGGTCAGTGCTTGCAGTGACAGCATCGATATCGACTTTGACATTGACTACAGCGGACCCACCGTCACCGCCAGCGGACTGATTTTTATCGCATCCAGCACCGACGAATACTTGCGCGCCTTCTCAATCGAGACTGGCGAGGAACTGTGGAAAGGGCGATTGCCCACGGGCGGACATGCCACGCCCATGACTTACGGGGGGCAAGGACCAGAAACAATACGTCATCATTACCGCGGGGAGCCACTTCGGCATGGCCGAGTATGGGCAGATGCCCGGCAATCACATTATCGCGTTGGCCCTGCCGGACTAGGATTTGTTACTGATAGTGATGTGCTTGCGAGCCGTTGTGCCCGGTTGGCCACTGACACCCCGCGGGATTTCCTGGACCTTACCACCTGAACTCAGGAATTTTTCAGTTTGCTCGTTAATGGTTGCGCTGGTTTCAGCCCCAGCTGCCTGATTGCGACGCCTCGGAGAACTCATATTGAATGGTGCTTTTTGTTACGGACTGTAGAGTGTATACCAAAGGGCCGCAGATAGCGAAAAAAAGCGGGTGCAGCGGTTTTGTCGTGGCTAATGGCGCAGGTCCCGCGCCAGCAGGTCGCGGGCTCCAAGGACCATTGGCGCCAGCAACCAGGGCAAATTGAGCAGCAGGTAGTAGCCAATGTTGGGTGGAGAATGCGGCCCGAGTCACGCATCTCCGCCGGGCCAGTCAGAAAACCGGCCTGGTTGCAAGAAGGCCGTGATCCCACCGAAGCCGGGAGCTGGCGCGCAAAAATCTACAAAGTCGAAAGTTAGTGGTGCACTGCCTGGACCAGGCCGGTGCCGGTAGTCAGCCAGAGTTATCGCGGCAGGGCCGGTTGGCCCAGGTGCTTGAAAAAAGAATTCTGTTTCCGACACCCTTTTTATCCTCCCTTTCCTTTGGCTGCCCGGTATTTTGTACGCGGTCTGGCTGGTGGCGACAGAAAAAAAGGGGCTAAGGCACTGGAATTATCCCGGGATTACTCCAGCACTTTTTTTGCGGGTTCAATACCGTGCTGGGACAGCGCCCAGACCAGAAACAGGCAGCCGATCAGGGCGCTGAAGAACCAGGCTGTGCTGTAGCCAACCAGGTGCAGGTTGGCACCGGCAAACAGCGGGCCGGCGACCCGACCCCAGGATGCGGAGGAACTGGTTGTACCCATCATGCGTCCGCGCAATTTGTGCGGAGTACGGAAGGTGGCGATCGTATTCAGGATCGGCATGGAGAAGGTAGCGCCAGTAACCGCAATAATTACCGACGCCACCATCATGGTGGCACCCTCCGCCACCACCGCCAGCAATAATCCGCTGATCATCACACACAGACCGGTTCGCAGAAACGGCAATTCACCAAAGCGTGTTGCGAGCGGGCCGACCAGAACACCCTGCAGGATCGCCATAATCAAGCCCATCACGCCAAACACCATCCCGGTCTCGCGTGCACCCCAGCCCAACTCATCCCCTA
>JAPUKZ010000281.1 GCA_027295405.1 Gammaproteobacteria bacterium | reverse complement strand
CCTGACGAGCTTTTCGCTCTCTGTGTGAAATAGGTTTGACCTGCCACGGTCTGACCTGTCTTGCCATCACTTCATGTTTGCCTGAGCAATCGTGGAATCGTCCTCCTGTGGTCTTTTCCTTTTACTGTTTACCGGGTGTTGTGGATTGTTATGCGGCTAACTTGTACTCCGCATTGTAATCGCGTCCGTGTGCCAACAGCGCCCAAACGACCCTGGCATTTTTGTTCGCCAGAGCCACCGCAGCGACATTCTTGTGACGCCGCGCCAGTACGCCAGTCGCCCACTGGTTTGTGGGTGTCGCTTTCTTTTCGGCAACCCGTATCACTGATCGGGCACCGTGGATCAGCAACGTTCTCAGGTACGCGTCGCCGCGTTTGCTAATTCCTTGTAACAGTACTTTCCCCCCGCTTGAGTGCTGGCGAGGCACAAGTCCAATCCATGCAGCCAGTTCACGACCGTTTTTGAAGTTTCTTGCATCGCCGATTGATGCGACAAGGGCACTGGCTGTCAGTGGCCCAATACCGGGAATCCGTGCCAGCTTCTGGCTGTCTTCGCTGTTACGGTGCCAGGCATTAATCAGCTGTTCCAGCTCCTGTACCTGCCGGTCAAGCTCATTGAGATGAGCGCGTAAGCGATCGAGTAGTTCACGGAATACACCCGGTAGATCATTTTCTGCATCCTCAAGAATTCCCGGCAACCCTTTAGCCACGTGACCAATGCCCTGCGGCAAGGTGATGCCGTACTCGGCAAGCAACCCCCGGATCTGGTTCGCCTGCGCGGTTCTCGCCCTGACGAATCCCTGACGCGCTCGATGCAGAGACAGCACCGATTGTTGCTCGGCGTTCTTGATCGGCACAAATCGCATAGTGGGCCGAGTGACAGCTTCGCAGATGGCCTCCGCATCAGCGGCATCTGTCTTGTTGGCCTTCACATACGGCTTCACGAACTGTGGCGCCATCAGTTTCACCGTATGACCCTGCGCCTGCAGCTTCCTTGCCCAGTAGTGGGCGCCGCCGTTAGCAATACCAACCAGGCAGGGCGGAAGCTGCGCAAAATACTTCAATACCTGCCGGCGCCTGAGTCTCTTCTGTACAACCGCTTTACCCCGCTGATCAACACCGTGAACCTGGAATACGGATTTAGCCAGATCGATACCAACTGTAGTAATCTTCATCTTGGTCGCCTCTCTCGGTTTGTGGGAACTCCCGTTCGCCACTTTGGCACCTGGATGCCGGTATGAGAAGGGGCGACCATCCCATTAGTCTGGGAGTGGAGCGGACGTAAAGTTCCACCAAGCTAGACAATGTCAGTATGTTCGGATGCGGAATATTACAACTTGGCAGAAAAACTGCGGTTCTATCAATTGACCAAGAGAGTTCCCTTAAGTATGTCTACATTACGTCTACATATTGAAACATCGAAACTTCTTGTTCATTTCTATATTTCATAACCTATTGATTTAATTGGTGCCCGAGGCCGGAATCGAACCGGCACGGCTGTTAAGCCGGGAGATTTTAAGTCTCCTGTGTCTACCAATTTCACCACCCGGGCAACGGGGAGTGCTAGAAAGCGGCGGCATAATAGCATAAGCCCTGAATGCGCTGAAGCATGGCGGCAAGGGTGGTACACTGCCCGCCAGCGAACAGGGAAAATAAGAATATGGCCAGCGCTAGAGGGGAGTTCAGCTCCCGGTTTGGATTCGTTATGGCTGCCGCGGGCAGCGCGGTGGGATTGGGAAATATCTGGGGTTTCCCTACCCAGACCGCCAGTAACGGCGGCGCCGCATTTCTTCTGATCTACCTGGTTCTGGCATTTTGCCTGGCCTACCCAGCCCTGATGGCGGAACTGATCATCGGTCGCCACGCCCACTCCAATGCGGTGGTGGCATTGCGCAAGATCGCACCAGGAGAACGCAGCCGCGTGGTGGGTAGCTGGACCGGTGTTATCGGCTTTATTACCGCCAGCTTTATTCTCAGTTTTTACGCCATTGTCGCCGGCTGGATGCTTGCCCATTGCCTGGGCGCTCTCGCCAATATGCTGGGTGCCACAGATATCGCCAGCTGGTTGATAGAGGACAGCATGACGCGAAATGTGCTGTTTATGGCATTCTTCATGCTACTGACTGTAGGTATTATCACTGGCGGAGTACACGATGGCATAGAACGCTGGTCCAGCCGCCTGATGCCTGTGTTGCTGATTACCCTGGTGCTGCTGGTGATCTACGTGCTGACCCTGGATGGCGCTATGGATGGGCTCAAGGTCTATCTGTTGCCAGACTTCAAAGCCGCCATCAGCCCGCAGTTGATTGTAAAAGCGCTGGGATCGGCCTTCTTCTCCCTGTCTCTGGGTGTAGGCACCATGCTGGTGTACGGTTCCTATATCTCCGACAAGGAGAATCTGCCGGTGCTGGGCGGGATTGTGACGCTGGTGGATATCTCCATCGCGGTACTGGCCGGTTTCCTGGTGCTGCCCGCCATGTACGTGGCGCTGCACAACGGGGTGGAGATATTCACCGCCGGCGGTGCGCTGATCTCTGAGGATACCCTGATCTTCACCGTGCTCCCCGCCCTGTTCGACACCATGGGCGCCGCCGGTGTCGTGGTCAGTTTTGCCTTCTTTGCCCTGATGAGCATTGCCGCCCTCACCTCCTCTATCTCCATGCTGGAGGTACCGGTGGCCTACGCCATTGAATCTCACGGACTGTCGCGCCGCTCTGCCGTGCTGGCCATCAGTGCAGTGATAACGCTGGTCAGCATCGTAATCCTGAGCAACTTCGAGGTCTTGTTTGGTATGGTTGTTGGCGTCACAACCCGCTACTCACAGCCGCTGCTGGGCTTCATGTATTGTCTGTTCGCCGGTTGGTTATGGCAGCGCAACAGTATTCTGGAGGAATTGCGCAAGGGCGCGCCGGAGGTTGAGGACACCCTGTTCTGGAAAATCTGGCCCAGCTACATCCGCTATGTCTGTCCCGCCGTAATACTCGTCATATTCCTCCAGGCTCTTTTCGGCTAAGGCACGACAATGCCTGAACTACAACGCCGTCAATTCCTGCGCCAATTATCTACGCTGGGTATTCTGGCGCTACTGCCGTCCAGTGTGCTGGCTGAGATTATCAGCAAGCCGCCACCGGGCAACTCCTTCGACAAGAACTCCACCGCCGAGGCTGTGACCGCCGGTCTGGACCTGTCGGGCAAGACCTACGCTATTACCGGCGCAAATTCGGGCCTCGGCTTTGAGACCATGCGGGTACTGGCACTGCGCGGTGCCCATGTGATCGGTATTGCCCGCAGCCAGGAGAAGGCGGAGACTGCCTGCGACAGCGTCGAGGGCAAGACCACACCGGCTGTGCTCGACCTGGCCAGATTCGAAACCGTAGTGGAGTGCGCGCGAGGCATTCGCGCCATGAA
>JAPUKZ010000280.1 GCA_027295405.1 Gammaproteobacteria bacterium | reverse complement strand
GGGGAAGTACGCCGATATTATTGCGGTCCGCGGCGATGTTTTACGCCATATTAACTTGCTGTCCCGGGTAGATTTTGTGATGAAAGCCGGGGTTATCTACAAACAAAACGGATTGGCGAATCAACGGGCCATTAATACCCGCTAGCTCAACCAGCGCAAGGACTCATGGAACGTCTCTGCCAACTCGGCCTTTGTATCCATACCCTGGACAACCACGCGTTGATCGGCATCTACTGCAAGGAACGGAACGCCAAGATCGGTGATCCAGCACAGAGCCTTGTCAGCGGGTAGCAACATGGCAATCGTGGCAATTCCCCCGGCCACCAGGCACTGCGAGGCAGAGACGCTAACTGCTGCCAGACCTTCAACGGGCCAGCCAGTGTGGGGGTCCAATATATGACCGTAGCGTTTGCCGTTCAGATTGATGCAGCGCTCGTAGTTGCCGCTGCTGGCCAGTCCCGCCTCTGTCAAATCCAGTCCACCCACGGCTTGATCGCCATTGCCAGGGCTGCGAATGCCGATGCGCCAGGCCTCGCCATTACCCTGTGAACTCACCGCTTGCATATCCCCCGCCAGATCTACCAGGGCGTTGGTCATGCCATGAGATCGAAGCACTGAAGCGGCTGCGTCTGCCGCGTATTCTTTTACATAGCCGCCAAGGTCCAGTTCCATACCGGTTTGCGGCAGGTAAACGCTGCCTGGACCACGCTGAACTCGCTCCCAGCCCACGAGGGGCAGCAGGCGATCCAGCGAATCCTGCCGTGGCAACTTGTCAGACCTGAAATCCCACGCCTGCCGCAGCACTCCACTGGTAGGATCGAACAGGCCACCACTTTGTTGCCACAGCGTATCGGCGAAATTCAACAGGCCTTCAGTCTCGCTGTCTATTGGTATAAATCGGCCAAGGCCGGCGGCGTTGTTTATTGCGGTGACCAGCGAGTCGGGCAGGAAGCGGCTGAACTTGCGCTCCAGTCGCCTGACTTCTGCTTCTGCGGCGACCGCCGCCTTCTCGACATCCGCATCGTCTTCGCTGTCGATACGAAGACTGCACGAGCCACCCATGGCAACAAATCGATGTTCCGTGCGAATTACGCCAGCGGGCCTATTTAAACGTGTAATCGAGCCCAAAGCTCACTCTCCATGAATCTACCAGGGCAGGGGATTCCTCGCCCCCATATACGCCCCAGCCTTCGTCAGTGCGGTACCTCTCCCCGCTCAGGTTGACAGACCAGTCGCCGATACCGGCGCGCACACGCAGTCCCATGCTGATCGCCCCAAAGGCCGACAGCCGATAGTCATCGCTGAAAAACCGTTCCGTGCCGTCCACTTGATTGCTAAAGAATTCAGCCTCAGCCTGCGTGTAGTAACGCAGGAAAGGAATCAGTTGCAGATCCTGCCCCAGGTTTTGGTGCCAGGCGATGTCGATGGTGTGTGAATTGATGCCCCAGTCGTCATCAAAGAAACGGTAATCCACCTTGACTGCGCCGTTCAAGCCGGTCAAAAAATGGCGATAACCTGCGTCTACGGCCCACTCTTTGCGGCTATCCGGTCGCTGATCGTTCGCTTTGTAGGGATCTGTGAGGAAGCCGTCACTATAGGTATAGCTGAGGCCAAAGCGTACGATTGCTCTCTTACTCACGATCTGGGTGACACCCACCCAGGCTGAGCGGGTGTCCTTGTTATCCTTGAGCGTACTCGTGGGTGTGGGACCCTGGGTGGGTTCCAGAGTATCTTTCGAAACACTGACAGCTGCACTGTACGTTTGCATACCATCGGCGCTGTTAAACGAAGCATCGAACGCTATCGCGTCGGACTCGTAGTCATCTTCGCTGGAGCGGGTGTAGTTCAGGCCGGCATTGCCACGATCATAATAATACCGGGTGGTTACACTGACCGAAGTGCGCGTGTCGCGGATACTGGCTGCGCTCATAATGACCTTGGGGTCTCCGCTGGCACTCTGACCTACAAACCAGGGGGAGGCGCCGCTCATATCTTCCCAGGTTACGTCCAGTGCCAGGGACCAGTCCTCGGCAACCGGTGCAAACAGGAAGAAGTGGGCTATATCCACCTCCATTCTTTTGCTATCACCGCCAGCGCTCTTGTCGCTGGTGATATCGTCTTCACGGTACTGGCCGTAAACCAGGCCGAGATTGGTGAACTCCGGCGGCGCATCAGCATGGGCATGCTGGTAGGCCGGCAGCAGCAGGGCACCTGAGGTGAGTGCCAGCAGTGCCGATTTGGATTCACCAGGTAGCATTCTCAGTTACACCCGCAGCCACCACCGGCGGCACCGCCACCGCCTGAGGAGGCCTCTTTACTGACATACACCTGGTCGCGCAGACGATGCTCGGGATCGTTCGCTTGCCATTGCATTTCTTCCCGTGCCAGTGTGCCTCGCTCCCAGGGTGCCACCGTCTCGCAACCCTGCAAGGAAACGACTGCCACCAGGCAAAACAGGATCCTGTTCATGGATTATCTTCTTCCAGCAATTGAAGAATTCTCTCTCGCAACCTGTCGCCATCAGCTCTGCGGAATCCCTCGTGCCGGTAGCGAATCACGCCCTGGCGATCCAACAGGAATCCTGTTGGCATCCCCCTGATTCCGTATAACCTCGGTGTATCTCCCGCACCATCGCGCACCACTGGATATTTGGTGGAGCGGTCTTTCAGGAAGAGCAGCGCATCGCTTTCATACTCATCTACATTGACCGCCAGTATCTCGAATCCCCGGGGGTTGAATTCCTGCCTCAGTTGATCAAATACAGGAAATGATATTAGACAAGGGCCACACCAGGATGCCCAAAAATCAAGATACACAATTTTGCCCTCGAGGGACTTCAGGCTCACTAATTCGGAATCTTTCCCGCCTATACGGGGGAGCTCCAGAGGCGGCGCGGACTGCCCGACCTCGGCCTGGGCACCCACTACAAATTCGGGAGCACAGAGGAATAAAACTGCGAGCCAACTACAAGCAATAATTAAACCGCGCGCGTGACCATTGCTTCGGCCTGGAGACGGCATCCGCGTCTGCAGCGTGTCGCAGACCAGCAGCCCTGGACCGGATATTCGCGCCAGGCGTAGCATGGTCCTTAGCTTGACGGGCCTGACATGAAAGTGATCAAGGCTATATAGTCAGCATCGCTGCAGGTGTTACATGTGCCGCGGCGGGGCATCAGCCCCTTTCCATTTCTAACCGAATTGACAAGCGTTGACATTCCCTTGGCAAGAAGTGGTGCCCATGCAGCTTCATCGTGAGTACGAGGAGAACCAAATAGGCCGCTTGGGTGGCAATTGGCACAACTGGTGTTGTACTTGGCTTGCTCTTCCGCCGACAAGCCGGAAGGCGGAGGAGGAGGCGGCGGAGGAGGAGGCGGAGGAGGAGGCGGCGGTATGACGAAAACGGGCAAGAGATAAAATATCTTGTCTGAGGCGATGACGGGTACTATGGCCTCGTCTCCCGCCAAAAATGTGTTGAGGACGTTACAACTGGGATCCTTCCTACCACCGCACAATATTCTCTCACCTTTAATCCAATGTGAAAACTCATAGC
>JAPUKZ010000028.1 GCA_027295405.1 Gammaproteobacteria bacterium | reverse complement strand
CCTGCTGCAAGCGCCAGCGGCGAATACTCTCGTGATTCCCGCTCAGTAAAACCTCCGGCACCCGGCTCTCTCCATACTGCTCGGGGCGTGTGTAGTGGGGACAATCCAGCAACCCCTCGGCAAATGAATCCTGCAGTGCCGAGTGCTCGTGTCCCAATACCCCGGGCACAAGCCGGGTCACTGCATCGATTACCACCATGGCCGCCATCTCGCCACCACTCAGTACATAATCGCCGATGGACAATTCCTCATCCACCTCGGCCTGGATCAAGCGCTCATCCACACCTTCGTAGCGACCCGCTATCAGGATCAGCGAATCCAACTGCGCCAGATCGATCGCACTGGCATGGTCGAACCGCTTGCCCTGCGGCGACAGGTACACAACCTTGCTCCCCGCCCCCACTCTCACCCTGGCCTCGGCAATAGCCCGCGCCAGGGGCTCAATCTTCATCAACATACCGGGACCACCGCCGTAAGGCCTGTCGTCCACGGTGCGGTGACGGTCTGTGGCGTAATCGCGGGGGTTACACACATCCAGTGTCACCGACCCCTGCGCTATTGCCCTGCCGGAGACTCCATGCTCGCTGACTGCCGCAAACATCTCCGGAAACAGGCTTACCACCGCGAAGTGCACGACCTAAAACTCCGGGTCCCAGTCCACTTCGATACTGCCCGACGCAATATCCACGCGTCGGATCACCGCCTCCCGCAACCAGGGAATCAATCGCTCCCTTTGATCACGGCTGCCCTCGCAGGGCTTCACCACCAATACATCATTGGCGCCGGTATCCACCATATGATCCACACGCCCCAGCAGCTCATCGCCACTGAACACTGACAAGCCTTCCAGCTGGTGCCAGTAATAGTCTTCTCCCGCCAATTCCGGTAACACATTGAGCGGAATAGCGATCTCACAATCCTTCAGCGCCTCGGCCTGCGCACGGTCATCGACACCTTCAATATGCGCGACCAGCCCCTTGCCGTGTCGCTTGCCCGCGTCGATGACAACGGCTTCCCAGCCATGCCTGCGTTTGATCTGACATTTTTCATACTGCAACAGATTGTCCATCGGTTCAGTATAGGAGTGAATTTTCAACCAACCCTTGACACCGTACACACCGCGAATGCGGCCTATGACAAGCGGCTTGGTGTCGGCGTCACTCATGCCGTAACCGGACTTAGGCGGCGGCTCTGGATTCCTTTACCAGCATGGACACACGATCAGAAACCTGTGCGCCCTGGGACAGCCAGTAGTCAATCCGATCGAGGTCTACCCGCAGGCGCTCTTCCTGGCCGCGCGCGATAGGGTTGAAAAAGCCAACCCGCTCTATGAAACGACCATTGCGAGGCTTGCGGCTATCGGTGACCGTCAGATGAAAGAACGGGCGCTTCTTGGAGCCACTCCTTGCCAAACGAATTGTTACCATTGTCTCGAAAATTCCCTAAAAATGACGGCATTTGCCGCGAAACTGCCGCCTTATGCACACCCCAGACCCACCGGGGGCCGGAAAAGGCGCGTATTCTACGTCAAACCCACCGGATTTAAAACCCCAATCCCCACACAACCCTAACAATTTCCGAACCTTAGGGGCTTTTTACTGCTGTGCTCGCGAAGCGATATCCCGCGCTATCTGAACGGCGGCATTCCCGGCGGCATCCCTCCGGGACCACCACCTTGCATCATGCCCCCCATGCCGCGCATCATTTTTTCCATACCGCCGCCCTTCATCTTCTTCATCATCTTCTGCATCTGCTTGTGCTGCTTGAGCAGACGGTTGAGATCGGGTACCTGAGTTCCGGAGCCCTGGGTAATCCTGCGCTTGCGCGAGCCCTGGATAATCTCCGGGCGTCGCCGTTCGACCGGTGTCATGGAGTTGATCATTGCCTCCATGCGTGCGAACTGTTTCACATCCACTTGCTGTTGCGCCATCTGTGCCATGTTGCCCATGCCGGGCAACTTGTCCAGCATGCCGGTGATACCACCCATGCTGGTAATCTGCTGCAACTGATCACGGAAATCCCCCAGGTCGAAGCGCTTGCCCTTCTTGACCTTGCGCGCCAGTTTCTCCGCCTTCTGCTTGTCGAGTTTCTGCTCCGCCTCCTCAATCAGGGACAGGACATCCCCCATACCAAGAATGCGGGAAGCCAGCCGATCCGGGTGAAACGGGTCAAGCGCCGTGGTCTTTTCACCCACGCCCAGGAATTTAATGGGCTTGCCGGTAATGGCTCGCACCGACAAGGCCGCACCACCGCGGGTATCCGCATCCACCTTGGTCAGGACCACCCCGGTAAGAGGCAGGACCTCGGCAAAGGCCTTGGCCGTAGTGGCCGCATCCTGGCCGGTCATGGCATCGACCACAAACAGGGTTTCCACCGGCTCGATGGCCCGGTGCAACTCTGCAATTTCGTTCATCATGGGCTCGTCAATCGCCAGGCGCCCAGCGGTGTCAACGATTAGAACGTCACAGAATTTGATTCGCGCCTGCGCCAGCGCCGCCTTCGCGATGTCCACTGGCTTCTGGCTATCGTCACTGGGGAAAAACGCTACACCCACCTCCTCCGCCAGAGTTTCCAATTGTTTGATGGCCGCCGGCCGATAGACATCGGCGCTGGTCACCATGACTGACTTTTTGTCACGTTCTCTCAACAAGCGCGCCAGTTTCGCCACCGAGGTGGTTTTCCCCGCACCTTGCAGGCCTGCCACCAACACCACGGCCGGAGGTTTGGCCGCCAGGTTGAGTTCCTCGTTGGCGACCCCCATCACCGCTTCCAGTTCCGCCTGCACAATCTTCACAAAGGCCTGGCCAGGGCTCAAACTCCGGGCCACTTCCTGGCCCAGGGCACGCTGCCTTACGGCTTCCACAAAATCCTTCACCACCGGCAGGGCAACATCCGCCTCCAGCAGCGCCATGCGCACTTCGCGCAGGGTTTGCTGAATATTATCTTCGCTGAGCTTGGCCTTGCCGGTAACGCTGCGCAAGCTCTGAGACAGGCGGTCGGTTAAATTCTCAAACATGAAGCGATCTCACTACTATTGCTAATGCCGGGACAAATCGGTACAAAGGTGCGAAGTATACGTTACCGCGAAGTCATCCCCAACCATGGTTCTAGCCAGCATTGTCAGCAGCCTTCTCTACCTATTGGTCGCCTTCCTGCAGTATCGGAGTATACGGGCCAACACAACGCTGGCGCGGCCAACACTGATCACTCTCGCCGCTGTGGCAATCGCGCTGCACGGTCTCAGCGCCTGGTATGTCCTGCAGTCACCAGAAGGCATCAATCTTGGCTTCTTCAAGATTTCCTCGCTGATTTTCTGGATCATCAATATGGCGACTGTCATAAGCCTGCGCTGGCGCCCCCTGGAGAACCTGCTGGTCATCCTGTTCCCGCTGGCAAGCCTGTCGGTGCTTGTTTCCGCCCTGGCACCCGGCAACAACAGCCCCATGGAAAGCATAGCCCCGGGCTTGCTATTCCATATCGGCAGTTCAGTACTGGCCTATGCGGTACTTACCATCGCCGCCTGCCAGGCTGCGGTGGTTTCAGCCCAGGATTACCAGTTGCACCACCGGCATACGATCGGCCTGGTTCAGATCCTGCCACCGCTGGAGCTGATGGAAACCATGCTGTTCGAGATCATCTGGGTCGGCCTGATCCTGTTGACCCTGTCCATTGCCTCGGGGATGGTATTTCTGGAAGACATGTTTGCACAGCACCTGGTCCATAAAACCGTGTTGTCGATCTGTGCCTGGTGGGTGTTTTCCATACTTTTGTGGGGACACCACCAGCTGGGTTGGCGCAGCCAGACCGCGGCGCGCTTTACCCTGGCCGGTTTTGTCGTGCTGATGCTGGCCTATTTTGGCAGCAAACTGGTACTGGAAGTGATTCTGCAGCGGGTCTAGGGCTGACGGGGTGCCAACGGGTTGCCAAGAAAGCTACTTGCGGGCGCCGCATTTTTTCTTCAAGATTACCTTTCGACATCACCGCAGGGTTCCCCCTAGTTGAACGAAGCATCGCTGGGTCTTCTCTTCTCCATACTGGCAGCGCTTATTCTCATGTCCGGATTCTTCTCCAGTTCGGAGACGGGCATGATGTCTTTGAACCGCTATCGCCTGAAACACCTGAAAGATAATGGCCACAAGGGCGCCAAACGTATCAGTAAACTGCTGGCACGCCCGGACCGGTTGATCAGCTTGATCCTGATCGGCAACAACCTGGTCAACATTCTGGCGTCTGCCATCACCACCATTATCGCCATCCGCCTCTGGGGCAACGCAGGTATCGCCATTGCCGCCATACTGCTGACTCTGGTGATCCTCATATTTGCTGAGATAACCCCGAAAACCGTGGCCGCCCTCCACCCGGAGAAGATTGCATTTCCCGCCAGCCTGATTCTAGCACCCCTGCTGAAACTGATGTACCCGCTGGTCTGGCTGGTCAACGGGGTAACCAATGGCCTGCTGAAGCTGTTTGGCATTGACCCGCGCGAACACCCGCAACTTTCGATCACCACGGAGGAACTTCGCACCATCGTCAACGACGCGGGACACCTGATTCCCGCCCGTCACCAGGGCATGTTGCTCAATATTCTGGAACTGGAGAAGGTCACTGTTGACGACATCATGATCCCTCGTAACGAGGTCTACGGTATCGACCTGGAAGAGTCGGATGCATCGATTCTGCGCCGTATACAGTGCAGCGAGTATACCCGCCTCCCGGTCTACAAGGAGGATATCAACGAGATTTCCGGGATGCTGCACATGCGCAATGTGAGCCGTTTCATCAATTCCCAGGGCCTTGATCGCCAGAAACTGCTGGAGGAGATGGATGAACCCTATTTCATCCCCGAGGGCACGCCCCTGCATACCCAGTTACTGAACTTCCAGCAACAGAAACACCGCATTGCCGTGGTCGTCGACGAATACGGCGCGGTGATGGGGCTGGTGGTGCTGGAGGATATACTGGAGGAAATTGTCGGCGAGTTTACTTCCAACCTGGCGGAGGCCATCGAAGACATCTATCCGCAACAGGATGGCACCTACATCATCAATGGGTCGGCCACCGTCAGGGACATCAACAAATCCCTGAATTGGCAACTGCCCACGGAAGGTCCGAAAACCCTGAACGGGCTGTTGCTGGAACACCTGGAGTCCTTTCCCGATGCCAACATCGGTGTACGGATCGAAAACTACTGCCTGGAAATTCTGGAACTGCGCAACAATGTGGTTCAGGCCGTACGCGCCTGGACAACCACCCCTAACTGAAGATCATTCTGCCTGAGTCGCGGGCGCGCCGGGCACACAGGCGCAGCACTTCGCGCTTGCGCACTTCGCTCATCACCAACCAATCGGTTATTTCCCGTGCACGGCGGTAACAACCCACGCAAATGTCGTTTCCATCCAGTGTGCAAATGGAAATACAGGGGGATTTCGGCTCTGCCCGCATTGCTAATCCTGCTCCTTCAGCCCGACGTTATAGCGCTGCGCATTTTCAACGTAGTGCAACGCGTTGGACGAAAACCTGGCCTGCTGTTCCTCGTTCAATTGCTTCTTGATACGCGCCGGCGTACCCATCACCAGGCTGCCGTCGGGAATTTCCATGTTTTCAAGCACCGCGGCATTGGCGCCAATCACACAGTTTTTCCCGACCTTGACGCCGTTCAGGATGACCGCACCAATACCCACCAGGGTACCATCGCCAATACTGCAGCCGTGCACCATGGCATTGTGCCCGATCGTAACATTTTTACCGATAATCAGCGGCTGCCCCGGATCAGCATGACAGACGGTGCCGTCCTGGATATTGGAGCCGGCGCCAATACGAATCTTCTCTGCGTCGCCGCGAATCACCACACTGAACCAGACACTGACATTCTCTTCCAGTACCACGTCACCGATCACAGCGGCATTGGGGGCGATGAAATGGCCTTCACCCTGCAATTGCACTGCTACCCCATCAAGGCTGTACTTCATTCCTGTTCCTCCTTCCAGTAATCGTCAAGCTGCAACCCGGCGTCGCAGGCTATATTCACCAACTGCACCAGCATGGCTGCAGTGATTCCCCAAATGGTGTATTGCTGGTAGTCGTATCTCGGCAACCGCCGCAGCCGGCCGCGATAACTGACCTCGTCCAGCTGCAGAGAATCGGGCCGCGAGCAAAATTCCAGCGGTACTGTAAACACTGCATCGAGTTCATCCGGATTGACCCGAAACTGCACCGGTTGTGTCAGCACACCCACACAGGGTGTGACCTGGATTTCGCTACGGGTTGTCAGCGGCGCCATCAAACCCAGGCGTCGCACGCAGGCGGGCTCCAGGCCGATCTCTTCCCGGGCCTCGCGCAGGGCTGTCGCCCAGGGGTGCGGATCATCCGGATCGCATTTGCCGCCGGGAAATGCCACTTCACCCGGATGCAGGCGCATGTGGGCTGCGCGTTGCGTCAACACCACTTCCACTCCCGACTCCAGCTTGTCCAACAGAATCAAAACCGCGGCTTGCTGCAGTTCGGGAAGTGTCTCAACCCTGGAGGCAGGCAGCCCCCGTCGCAGTTTTTCGACAATGTCTGTGCCCGACATCAAGGTCGCAAACACCAGACATCGTAGGCGGGCTCTTCATAGGGATGGGCCAGTACCAGGGCTGCCACCGCAGCGTCGACCAGTTCATCACTCACCACCATTTCAACCTTGTACTCCAGCAGGGTTTCCAGGTGTCCAGTAGCGCCGATAGTGGGATTGCTGCCCGGCAAGGGCCGGAACTGGCCCTGCCCCGCTGTCTGCCAGCAACAACTGTCATAGTCACCCACGCGGCCAGCCCCCGCTGCAAAAACAGCAGTTTTCACCTGCTCCAGGTGCGATTCCGGAACGTAAAAACACAGCTTATGCATCACTCAAACCTCGTTGTTGGTCGCTGTAATAACGGTCGCTGAACGCCTGCAGGCTGCCAGACGCGACCGCCTCCCTGATGCCCGCCATGTGGCGCTGGTAGTGACGCAGGTTGTGAATAGTATTCAGTTGCGAACCCAGGATCTCGTTACACTTGTCCAGATGGTGCAGATAAGCACGGCTGAAATTCTGGCAGGTATAGCAGTCACACTCGGGGTCCAGCGGCTCAGTGCTGTGGCGATGTACGGCATTCCGCAAGCGCAGTACGCCGCGAGAAGTAAATAGTTGGCCGTTGCGGGCATTGCGAGTGGGCAGGACGCAGTCAAACATATCCACGCCCCGCTTGACCGCCTCCAGAATGTCGGCGGGTGTTCCAACCCCCATCAGGTAGCGCGGTGCGTCTGTCGGCATTTTGCCGGTAATCGCATCCAGAACCCCCCACAGTTCCTCTTTGGGTTCGCCCACGCTCAGGCCGCCAATGGCATAACCGTCAAAACCAATCTCCACCAGCCCCTGCAAGGATTCGAGACGCGAGTCGACATACATACCCCCCTGCACTATGCCAAACAAGGCAGACGGATTGTCGCCATGGGCCGCTTTGCTGCGCCCGGCCCAGCGCAGGGACAGCTGCATGGAATCCCGCGCCTGTTCGGGGGTGGCCGGATAAGGCGTGCACTCATCGAGAATCATGACTATGTCAGAGCCCAGACTGCGTTGCACGGCCATTGAGGTCTCGGGGTCGAGAAACACCTCGCTGCCGTCCACGGGGGACCGAAATCTGACGCCTTCCTCACTGATGTTCCGCCTATCGCCCAGGCTGAATACCTGGAAACCACCGGAATCGGTCAGGATCGGCCCCTGCCACTGCATAAAGTCGTGCAAATCCCCGTGGGCCTCAATCACCTTCATACCCGGGCGCAACCACAGGTGGAAGGTGTTGCCCAGAAGAATCTGGGCGCCAATCCCCTCGATATCCCGTGGCAACATGCCCTTCACGGTGCCATAGGTCCCCACCGGCATAAACACCGGGGTCTGCACAGTTCCACGCGGGAATCGCATTTGCCCGCAACGGGCGCAGCTGTCGCTACTGTCGACCCTGAACTGCATATGACACGTCTTTTCGGGCATGGCTCTAGGCTGCGGGCAAAATAAACATGGCATCACCGTAACTGAAGAAGCGGTACTTCTGCTGCACCGCTTCCTGGTAAGCTCGCATTATAGGGTCGCGACCAGCAAAGGCGCTAACCAACATGATCAGGGTGGATTCGGGCAGGTGAAAATTGGTAATCAGGGCATCCACCGTCTGGAACTCATAGCCCGGGTAGATAAAGATGCGGCTGTCGCCCGCCCAGGGTTCCAGACTGCCGCCCTGAGAGGCGGTTTCCAGTGCGCGTACCGCCGTGGTCCCCACTGCGATAACCCGACCACCCGCGGTACGGCACTCGCGCACCTGTTGGCACAGGGCTTCGCTGACCTCCAGATACTCCGCGTGCATCTGGTGATCCTCGATATTATCTGTGCGCACTGGTTGAAAGGTGCCGGCGCCCACATGCAAAGTAACAAAGCCAATAGCCACGCCGCTTTCCCGACATTGCTCAATAAACCCCTCGCTGAAGTGCAAGCCCGCGGTGGGTGCGGCGACGGCCCCATCACACTCAGCGAAAACCGTCTGGTAGCGCTCGCGGTCCAGACTTTCATCCAGGCGATCTATATAGGGCGGCAAGGGCATATGGCCGATGGCTTGCAGCGTCGTCAGCACATCTGTTTTATCGACAAGCCTGAGCCTGAAAAACTCCCCTTCCCGGCCCAGTACTTGTGCCCGCGCATCAACCGAATCGGTCCCCGGGTCCGCGCGCAACCAGATCTCGGTACCCGCCCGGGGGGACTTGCTGGCCCGCACATGGGCCAGGAACTCAGCCCCATCCAACAGCCGCTCCACCAGAATTTCCAGCTTGCCGCCGCTGGCCTTCTGCCCCCACAAACGCGCTGGAATGACCCGAGTATTGTTGAACACCAGCAGATCATGGGGTCGCAGCAATGCCTGCAGATCCAGGAACAAGCGATGCGCGATCTCACCGCTGGCCCCATCCAGGCACAACAGTCGGCTATCGGTACGCTCAGACAACGGATAGCTGGCTATCAGCTGCGGCGGCAATTCGTAGTGAAATTCACTGCGTTTCATACGCTAATTTCCAACTTTTCCCATGGCGCACAGGGGCGTGGGGTCATGATCACACAAGCCACAGAAAGCAAAAAGCCGGCCCTGGGCCGGCTTCTCTGGAGCAAGCGCGAGGCTTACTTGGTTTCTTCCTCGTCCGCCTCAGCGGCCGGTACTTCCGCAGGAGCTTCCGCAGGAGCTTCCTCAGCCGGAGCTTCCTCAGCCGGAGCTTCCTCAGCCGGAGCTTCCTCAGCCGGAGCTTCCTCGGCGGGAGTTTC
>JAPUKZ010000279.1 GCA_027295405.1 Gammaproteobacteria bacterium | reverse complement strand
GACAGGATCTAAGCGAGGAAATGAAACGACTGCTGGGCATGCAGTATAAGAGTAAAAACAACCTGATTGGCGGCATCCCCGTGGACAGCGAGTACATTATTTTTGTGATCGATACCTCCGGTTCCATGTTCTCCTACAGTTGGGACCGCGTGCTGAAAGAGTTTCAAGCCACCCTCAGCATCTATCCGAAGGTAAAGGGCATTCAGGTGATGAACGATATGGGAAATTACATGTTCTCCCGTTATCGCGGCAAGTGGATCCCCGACACCCCGGGTCGCCGCAAGGTCATCATAGATCGCCTGCGTACCTGGAACGTGTTCAGTAACAGCTCGCCGGTGGAGGGCATCACCAAGGCCATCAGCACCTTCTCCGCGACGGACAAGAAAATCAGCGTGTACGTGTTTGGTGACGAGTTTACCGGCCAGTCGATTCAGCAGGTGGTGGATACCGTGGACCGGATCAATCGTGAAGACGAGTTTGGTAACCGCCTGGTGCGCATTCACGCGGTGGGTTTTCCGGTGCAATTTGCGCGCCAGCCGCACTTGCAGACGACCGGGATACGATTTGCTACTCTGATGCGAGAGCTAACCCACAGGAATGGAGGTACTTTTGTCGGTCTCAATGACTTTCGCTAGAGGATGGCGACACCCGCTGCATCTGTGTGTGCTGACGCTGGGTTGTGCCCTGCTGGCCGGCTGCGGCGCCAACGAAGTAGTGGTAAAGGGCTACTTCCCGCAACCGGTGCTGGACAAGCTGCCTATCACCCTGGGGGTGTACTACGATCCGGAGTTTCGCAATCACGAGTTTTTCGACCAGGCCAGCAACCGCGGCGAGTCGGACTGGATAGTACGCACGGGTGCGGCCCAGACCCAGATGTACGACATCTTGCTGGGTGGCATGTTTGAAAAGGTGATCATGTTGAACGAGCTGCCCCGGGAAGACCGGGTTGCGGCGGTGGGGGAAGCTGGGGCAGACGTCATATTGGTGCCCCACGTGGACGAGTTGCAATACAGCATCCCCCGCCACACCAAGATCAATGTGTTTGAGATCTGGATACGCTACCGCTACCAGCTCTACGCCCCCGACGGTGAACTGCTGGCGGACTGGACCATGACTTCCTACGGCAAGACGCCCACCGCCTTTATGCAGACTGCGGAGGGCGCGGTCAACCTCGCCGCCGTAGTGGCGCTGCGGGATGCCGGCGCCAACTTTGCCCTGAACTTCACCAGCGTACCCGAGGTCAAACAGTGGATGGAAGCACGGGAACCGCGACTTGAGGATGAACCATGAACATGAGTAAATATCTTGTTGTGGGTAGCCTGCTGGTCCTGGCCGGTTGTGTTACCTCAACTGTGGACGAGATGGTCTTTGAAGAACCCACCGAGGCTCTGGGTGATGCCACCGTGGTTATACTGGGACGCCGTCATGCCAGCGACTACGAAACCGAACCGGACTTTATCGCCTGCGTCGCCAAGCACATCCACGCCCGCGACGACACCATTACGGTGATACCGGAACTGGATTTCATGAACAACCTCTACCCCTGGTTTGAACCCCGCACGGCACCGCTGCGTCCTATCGATATCGAGCGCCTGATGCAGGTGGAGCCGGTGCGGGACAAGCTGATCGATATGAAGACCGAGTACATGGTCTGGATTGATGGCAGCACCATCCGCACCGAGGGCGCCGGTTCCATGACCTGTGGTATCGGCCCCGGCGGCGCCGGTTGTTTCGGCTTCGGTACCTGGGGCAACGACGCCAACTACGAAGCCATCATCTGGGACTTTACCGACCGCCAGGAAGTGGCCCGTATGAGCACCACCGTCACGGGTCAATCCTATATGCCGGCCGTGGTCATTCCAATCCCGATTATCGCCCCGGTGCAGGGAACCGCCTGTGATGGCCTGGGTGATCAACTGCTGAAATACTTCAGCATCAAATACTAGGACGCACCCATGTTGCTACGATCCCACGCCATCGCACTAGCCGCTGCCATCTCCGCCGGCTTGATGCTGCCAGGCTGCGCCAGCAACCCCGCCACCGGGGGAATTGACATTGTGCTGATGTCCGAGAGCAAGGAAATATCTATCGGCAGGGAAATGCATGAAAAGATGATGGAAAGCGGCGCCGCCTACCCCGACCAGAGGGTACAGGCCTACGTGGACCGGATCGGCCAGGCCCTGGCCGCGCACAGCGACAGGCCCAAGCTGAAATACACCTTCACCGTGATCGACAGCGAGAATATCAACGCCTTCGCCTTGCCCGGGGGTTATATCTACATCAACCGTGGCCTGATGTCTTACCTGGACAATGAGGCCGAACTGGCGGCGGTGCTTTCCCATGAAATCGGTCACGTGACCGCCAGGCACTCGGTGCGCCAGCAAACGGCATCCCAGGTCAGCAGCATACTGGCCCAACTGGCTTATGTAACCACTGGCAGCGCCGATCTGGCGGACGCCTCAAATATGGCTGGCACAGCCATAGTGCGCGGCTATGGACGCGAGCACGAACTGGAGGCAGACAGTGAGGGCGCCGTCTATCTGTACAACACCGGTTACGACCCCAATGCCCTGTTGGCGGTGATCGGAGTCCTTAAGGATCAGGAGCAGTACAACCGGATCAAAGCCAAGGAGAGCGGCAAAAAGTCCCAGAGCTACCACGGCCTGTTTGCCACCCACCCCCGCAATGACAGCCGGTTACAGCAAGTGATTCGTACCGCCAGCGAACTGGAAGAACGCCCGCCAACATTGATCGAACCCGCGGAATTCCGCGGTATCATCAATGGCCTGGCCTACGGCAAGAGCAGTAAGACAGCCGTGCGGGAGGACGATCGCTTTTACCACAACAAACTCAACTTTACCTTTGCCCACCCCGAAGACTGGACGGTGGACTCCGGTTCCGGGGCCATTGTCAGTCATCCCGCCGATGGCAGCAGCACGGTCAACCTCACTATCAAGCGCAAGGACGACAAGCTCAGCGCCCGCGACTTCATCGGCCAGCAGTTGCAGGCACCGAAGCTATTTGAACCCGCCACCCTGAACCAGGCCAAGCTGACCGGGTATACCGGGATCGCACCCCCGGGCGACGGCAAGAACAGCCGCCGGCTGGCGGTTATCTACTACGGCAGAATTGCCTATTTATTCGAGGGCGAAGTGACCGAAGAGGCCAATTTTGCCGCCGAGGACGCTAAATTCATGGCCCTGATCGAGAGTTTTCGCCCAATGGAGAAAAAAGAGCGCGAGGGTGCCAAACCCCAGGAGCTGGCCTACATCCAAACGACCCCGGGCATGACCTATGCCAGCCTCGCCCGGCAGAGCAAGCTCCGGGATGCAGAAAATCAATTGCGACTAATGAACGGCCATTACCCGCGGGGTGAGCCACACGCCGGGGATTGGGTCAAGATTGTCAAGCAGGGCAGCTAGCGCAAGCACTGATTACAATGCCTGGCAGGCAGCTAGTGCCCTGCAACGGATAAACTGCCCAACCCTGCGTCATACGGACAGCTGGCGCACCTGCCAACTCAATGCCTCAATTGCGCGTCCAGCTGGTCTACAATCTCAGCCCAGTCTGCGTCTTCCTCAAGCGCCTCATGGATAAATTGTGCCTGACCGGCACTCCAGAACGCCGCGCGCTCCAGCGGAATGTCCCGGTCCAGGTGGTTGTTCTTAATAAAGGTTTCTATTGCCGTCTCGCTGGAGGGCAGGCCCAGTTGATCAAACAGGGTCTGGATGGTGTGGCTGGATGTATCCATTTATTAGCTATCCCGCGTGAATGTCTCAGGGATAGAGTATAGACGCGGTTGACTCCGACGCTATGCCTATCGCTGCACCGCACCGAGAATTTTGTCCACGTCACCCCCGGGATCAACGATGGCGGCGCGACCTGTGGCCTCACATTTGATGATGCTACAGTTCTGTTGATAGGGCGTGACTGGTAGGATGGCAACCTTAATGGACAGGCGTGCTTTCCGTATTTTTGAGGGCTTAGTGTACTGTAACGTATAAAGTGTACATTCAGAGCACACAGGAGACCTGCCCATGAGCAGCACCCCCGCACTGACCGACGCCAGTCTGGAACTGGACAACCGGGTCGCCACACTGACCTTCAACCGGGACGACGTGCGCATGAGCAAACGCCTGCTGAAGGCAGCCCAACGCATGGAACTGAAAGACCTGTTGGATATGAGCGCCAGCATGCAGGCCATCAGCCACCAGATGTCAGACCACATCGAAGCGGTGAACGCGTTTCTGGACAAGCGGAAACCTGAGTTCAGCGGCGATTAGCGTCTGCCCTGGGGAGGGAGAGGACAGACATCGCCTCGCCTGCATCTCACAACCCGGGCCAGATAGCCTGCGAATGAACTGGCGTCAGTCTTTTGTCTCGAGCACCTCCACGTGGTCACCGACTTGCAACTGACCGTTGTCGCAGTAGAGCAGGTTCTGGCCAAAGTAGGTCTGCCGGTCCTCGCCACGTCGATAACTGGCAAGTACTCGCAAGATCTCCGGGTCTTTCTCTGCGCTGG
>JAPUKZ010000278.1 GCA_027295405.1 Gammaproteobacteria bacterium | reverse complement strand
ATTGATAGCCGTATTGATGATTGTGACTGCATTTATGTAACTCCCAGCCATCAGTCGCCAACCACGGTAACCATGCCACTTGAGAATCGCTATAGACTGTTAAGAAAAGCGGTGCAGTCGGACATTATTTTGATCGAGGATGACTACGAGAACGAATTCAATTATCAGTCCAATCCGTTGCCAGCCTTGAAAAGCCTGGATAACAACGACCGGGTCATTTATGTGGGGAGCCTGTCAAAAACAATCTCTCCGGGCTTAAGAATGGGGTATCTGGTTGGGCCGACCGAGTTGATAGATGAGTTGCGCGCTCTGCGCCGCCTGATGCTACGCCATCCGGCTGCTAATAATCAGCACTCCATGGCGCTGTTTCTGGCGCGTGGATATCACGATTCTCTGGTGCGACTGTTGCTCAATACCTACAGGGAGCGATCTCAGATCATGTCCGAAGCGCTGCATCGGTATCTCCCGGGTTCAGCCCGAGCGCCGGGTTTTGGCGGCTCATCGTTCTGGGTTGAAGGACCCCCGGAGCTGGATGCGAGAGAGCTGGCGCAGCGAGCCGCTAAGGTGGGCATTATTATCGAACCGGGTGATATCCACTTTCAGTCGCAAAACCCACCAACGCGTTTCTTCCGCCTGGGTTTTTCCGCCATTGAAACCGGGCAAATTGAGCCTGGCATCAAGCTGCTGTCAGAACTGATAAAGCAGTAGAATATCGTTCTTGGTCGAATGAATTCGACCCTACCGTAGGGTCGAATTCATTCGACCAACAACGACCTAAAAAAACGACACTGGCTGGAACAAGAGAAACCCTGCAACTGGTTCTATCTGCGATGTGCCAGAGTAACTATACTTACCCCCTCCAGCGCGCAGTGGTTGGTCCGAGATCTCGGCAGGTTCGGGCGACCCAGACGTGGTCCCTGGACCGGCTGATTTGGCAATATTAAACAGGAGTAAACTCATGGCACGTATGACTCCCAGTGAGGCATTTGTTGAAACATTGGTCGCCAACGGCGTTACCAAGATTTTTGGAATTATGGGTTCTGCGTTTATGGACGCCATGGATATCTTTGCTCCAGCGGGTATCGAGTTGATCCCCGTCGTACATGAGCAGGGCGCTGCACATATGGCGGATGGTTATGCGCGGGCATCGGGAAATCACGGTGTGGTCATTGGCCAGAATGGTCCGGGTGTCTCCAATTGCGTGACCGGGATTGCCGCCGCTTATTGGGCGCATTCCCCGGTGGTTATTATCACGCCGGAAGCCGGCACCATGGGAACCGAACTCGGAGGGTTTCAGGAGGCTCACCAGTTGCCCATGTTTCAGGAATTCACCAAGTATCAGGGTCATGTCAACAACCCCCAGCGCATGGCTGAGTTTACTGGCCGATGTTTTGATCGCGCGATGGCGGAAATTGGCCCAACCCAGCTGAATATCCCTCGCGATTTCTTTTACGGCGATATTGATGTGGAAATCCCGCAGCCGCAGCGACTGGACCGCGGACCTGGTGGCAACCAGAGTCTCGATGCCGCCGCTGAATTATTGGCCAGCGCGAAATCTCCCGTCATCCTCTCTGGTGGTGGCGTGGTAATGGCAGATGCGGTTGCGGAATGTATCGCACTCGCTGAGTTGCTGGGCGCGCCGGTAGTGAACAGCTACCAGCACAACGACTCTTTTCCCGCCAGTCACCCCCTGTGGTGTGGCTCGCTGGGTTACCAGGGTTCCAAGGCCGGCATGGAACTAATCTCCAAGGCCGACGTTGTGCTGGCGCTGGGTTCGCGTCTGGGCCCCTTTGGCACCTTGCCGCAGTACGGCATGGATTACTGGCCACAGGATGCCAAAATCATTCAGGTTGACGCAGACCACAAAGTGCTGGGTCTGGTGAAGAAAATTTCTGTTGGTATTTGCGGTGATGCCAGGGCTGCGTCAATCGCATTGACCGAACGCCTGGCTGCAAAGGAGTTGGCCTGTAATTCCAATCGAGACGAACGCGCTGCGGAAATTGCTTCGGAGAAAGCAGCCTGGGAGGCGGAGCTGGATGAATGGACCCACGAGCGCGATCCCTACAGCCTGGATATGATTGCCGAGCAAGAGGCGGAAGAGGGCAACTGGCTGCACCCGCGTCAGGTTTTGCGGGAACTGGAAAAAGCCATGCCGGAAGACGTGATGATCTCCACCGATATTGGCAACATCAACTCGGTTGCTCACAGCTACCTGCGATTCGAGAAACCGCGAAGCTTCTTCGCGCCGATGAGTTTTGGCAATTGCGGCTACGCCTTGCCCACTATCATAGGCGCCAAGGCGGCGGCGCCGCACAGGCCGGCCATTGCCTATTCGGGTGATGGTGCCTGGGGCATGAGCATGTCGGAAATTATGACTAGTGTGCGTCACGATATTCCGGTTACCGCCGTGGTGTTCCACAACCGGGACTGGGGCGCGGAGAAGAAGAACCAGGTCGAGTTCTATGGCCGTCGCTTTGTTGCCGCAGAATTGGTCAGCGAGAGTTTTGCCGGTATCGGTCAGGCAATGGGTACAGAGGGCATTGTCGTCGATCAGTTGGAAGACGTGGGCCCCGCACTGAAGAAAGCGGTAGATCTGCAGATGAACGAGGGCAAAACCACGGTAATCGAAATCATGTGTACGCGCGAACTGGGCGACCCGTTCCGCCGCGACGCTCTGTCTACACCCGTACGTTATCTGGAAAAATACAAAGATTACGTGTGAGGCTTTACGATGCATCGAGGAAAATGACTACCCGTTCGAGCACACGGCGAGCGGGTAGTTTCTGCCCCTTCCCAGCCCGCCGATGCTAAGCACCACCCCGGATAAATGCCCGGACTACTTGTTGGAAAAAGTCAGCAAGTTGCCGGAAATGCCTACCGCCATCGTCAACGCGGGTGCGCCGCTGGCCATGCAGAGCGCGCACCTGGCACAGCAACACGGAGTGATTGAACCGGTGCTGGTGGGCGATCGCCGTGCGATCGAACGGATCGCTGGGGAAATTGACTGGGACATATCTTCGCTCCGCGTTGAAGAGGCCAAAGACCAGCAAACGGCCGGCGATCTTGCGGCCAAATTGGCCGGTGCGGGTGAAGTCGCCGCATTGATGAAAGGCGACATCCACTCCGATGCACTGTTGCGCTCAGTCCTCAACAGAGATAACGGCCTGCGAACGGGTGCGCATCTCAGTCACGTGTTTCATATGACCGTTCCCGCCAGCGATCGGGTGCTGTGTATTACCGATGGCGCAATGAATGTGGCGCCGAATGTGGAAGCGCGGGTAGAAATAGCTCGCAACGCGGTGCAGTTGATGCACGCACTGGGAAATCCCGCCCCAAAAGTGGCTGTGCTTTCGGCAGTTGAAGATGTTTCGGAGTCGATGCCCTCCAGCATTGAGGCTGCAGAAATTGTCAAAAAGGCAGAAGATATAGCGGGCGCCGTGTTTGCGGGACCGCTGGCGTTTGATCTGGCTGTGTCGCCACAGGCTGCCCACATCAAGCACATTACCGGCCCCATAACGGGGGACGCCGATGTGCTGCTGGTACCCTCCATAGAAACCGGCAACGCTCTGTTCAAGATGATGGTGCACTTCATGAGTGCCGCCGCTGCGGGCATTGTTATGGGCGCCAGGGTGCCGGTCATCCTGACATCCCGCGGCGATTCCGTGGCCTCAAGACTGGCATCTGCGGCCTTGTCCCGTATCTATTCCAATTATCTGGAGAGCCTCTGAAGCAGCCGCGCAGAGCTGCCAGAGACTTGTTCAGAGGCCCCCGGCAACCGAACGGGTCGCCAATTCGTCACGTAGGGAAACGCAATAAATTAACAGGTTACCTCCAGGCTGCACATATAGAACGAGTTGATTTACGACAATAAGCCCTTTTCAGGAAATGTGCGTTCGGCAATATAATCCATAAACTAAGCAATTTTGTCCGTGTGAGCCATACTTAAGGGGTGCTATCGTAAGCGGCCAAACTGGCGCTATGTGAACAGGAGCAGCCCATGTCAGAAGAAAAGACCCCCGCAGCAGAAATCCAGGCGCTGATTGAGCGTTCGCGCAAGGCCCAGGAACAAATTGCCGACTATACCCAGGAGCAGGTAGATGAGTTGATCACTGCCATGGTGTGGGGCGCGGCCCGGCCAGACCGCGCGGAAAAAATTGCCCAGTTCGCGGTGGAGGAAACTCAACTGGGAAACTACATGGGCAAGTACCTGAAGATTCACACCAAGACCCGCGCTACCCTGATGGATATCATCGACGATAAGTCGGTCGGGATTATCGAGGAGGATCCCGAGCGCAATATTGTGCGGATCGCCAAGCCGGTCGGTGTGATTGGCGCGCTGTCTCCCTCCACCAACCCCGAGGCGACCCCGGTGATCAAGTCCATCCTCGCGGTAAAAGGGCGCAATTCAATCATCATTGCGCCGCACCCCCGGGGGAAACTTACCAACAAGATGATCTGCGATTACATGCGCGAGGCCATCGTCGCCTGCGGCGGGCCGGCCGACCTGGTGATCAGCATCGATACCCCAACGCTGGAGACGACCAAAGAATTGATGCGCCAGTGTGACCGGATACTGGCCACTGGCGGTGGCGCTATGGTCCATGCCGCTTACTCCAGTGGTACACCGGCACTCGGCGTGGGTGTGGGTAACGCGTGCATAACGGTCGATGACAGCGCCGACTTGAATGAGGCCGCGGAGAAGATTCGGATTTCCAAAACCCTCGATCTGGCCGCTTCCTGCTCCTCCGACAACTCCCTTCTGGTGTTTGAGTCGGTGTATGACGAGTTTTTGGAAAAGTTGCAGGCGGAAGGTGGTTACGTTGTCAACACGGAGGAGAAGCAGAAACTGCAGAATACCCTGTGGCAGGAAGGCCGCCTCAACACGGATATCGTCGCCCAGCCGGTGCACAAGATTGCCGGTATGGCGGGCATCGACTTGCCGGAGGACCGGCAGTTCATGATAGTGCCCGAAACCGGCGCCGGCCCGGATCACCCCTTTTCCGGCGAGAAATTGTCATTGGTTCTGGCCCTGTACAAGGTGAAAGACATCGAAGACGCCATTGCCATGACAAACCAGATCCAGGCGTATCAGGGGCAGGGGCATTCCTGTGGCATCTATTCCTACAACGATGACAACATCATGAGCTTTGCCCATGCCACCAAGACCTCGCGGGTCCTGGTTAACCAGCCGCAGGCGCCGTCCAACAGTGGTAATCTGTGGAACGGTTTGCGCCAGACCTTCTCCCTGGGCTGTGGCTCCTGGGGCGGTAACGCCACCAACAACAACATCAGCTGGCGCGACCTGATCAACGAGACCTGGCTAGCAAAGCCCTTGGCGAAAACCAAGGAACTCCCCTCCGACGAGGAGCTGTTCGGTTCAGTCATGGACAAGATTCAATAGACTGAACTGGAGCACAAGGTGGATTTCAACTTAACGGATGACCAGCAGGCGTATGTTGCAAGCGCCCGCGCGTTTTCGGAAGGGGTGCTGGCACCGAACGCAGCACGCTGGGACGCGGAAGCGATATTTCCCAAGGATGTACTGGCGCAGGCAGGTGAGCTGGGCTTTATGGGCATGTACACCCCGGAGGCTGCGGGCGGCCTGCAACTGCCGCGCCTGGACGCCAGCCTGATTGTGGAAGAACTGGCCAAGGGCTGCACGACCACGGCCGCCTTCCTTACTATCCACAATATGGCCACCAGTATGATCGGCAAGTACTGTACCCAGACGGTGATCGACCAGTGGTGCCCGGACCTGGTCAGCGGGCGGAAACTGGCCTCCTATTGCCTGACCGAGCCGGGCGCCGGGTCCGATGCCGCCGCTCTGCGTACTACCGCGGTGGAGGACGGCGTTGACTATGTGGTCAATGGCAGCAAGGTGTTTATTTCCGGTGCCGGGGCGACCGAGGTACTGGTGGTGATGTTGCGAACTGGTGCCGACGGTCCCAAGGGTATATCCGCGCTGTTGATTCCAGCGGATGCCGAGGGCATCTCCTACGGCAAGAAGGAAGAGAAAATGGGCTGGAATGCCCAGCCCACCCGCACGATCAACTTTGATAATGTGCGGGTGCCGGTCGGCAATCGCCTTGGCAGCGAGGGGCAGGGCTTTGCTATCGCCATGGAAGGGCTGGACGGAGGCCGTATCAATATCGCCACCTGCAGTATCGGCACCGCCCAGCAGGCGCTGGAGGAGGCCGCGGCCTATGTGCAGGAGCGCAAGCAGTTCGACACCGCCATCAGCACGTTTCAGGCCACCCAGTTTACCCTGGCAGACATGCTGACCGAATTGGTGGCGGCGCGGCAGATGGTGCGGCTGGCGGCCAGCAAGCTGGATAACAAGCATCCGCAAGCAACCACCTATTGTGCCATGGCCAAGCGCTTTGCCACCGATGTGGGTTTCAAGGTGTGTAACGATGCCCTGCAGTTGCACGGGGGTTATGGCTATATGAAAGAGTACCCGCTGGAGCGTCATGTGCGCGATACCCGGGTGCACCAGATTCTGGAAGGCACTAACGAAATCATGCGGGTCATCGTGTCCCGTCAACTGTTAATGGAAGGGGCCCTGGAGGTGATCAAATGAGCTTGAGTACATCGGAAAAATTGAAGGCCGAGATTAACGGCCACACCGCACTGGTTACCATCGACAATCCGGCGGCCAACACCTGGGACACGGAGAGCCTACCCGCACTGAAGGATTTGATCGAGAAGCTCAATGCCGACAAGTCCATTTTCGCACTGGTGATCACCGGCGCGGGCGAGAAATTTTTCTCCGCCGGGGCCGATCTGAAGCTGTTCGCCGATGGCGAGCCGGAGACAGCGCGAAAAATGGCCGAGTATTTTGGCACCGGATTCGAATGTCTGGCCGAGTTCCGCGGTGTGTCTATTGCCGCGATCAATGGTTTTGCCATGGGCGGTGGGCTGGAGATGGCCCTGGCCTGTGACATCCGCATTGCCGAGGAGCAGGCACAAATGGCGCTGCCGGAAGCGAAAGTGGGCCTGCTGCCCTGTGCCGGCGGCACCCAGCGCCTGTCCTGGCTGGTGGGAGAGGGCTGGGCCAAGAAAATCATACTCTGTGGTGAGCGGGTGAAGGCCGATACGGCCTTGCGCATCGGTCTGGTGGAAGAGGTGGTCGCGACTGGCTCGGCCAAAGAGCGCGCGCTGGCCCTGGCAGAGCAGGTCGGTGAGCAAAGCCCGATATCGGTGACGGTTTGCAAACAGTTGATCCATACCGCGCGCAACAATGCCCTGGGCAACGCGCTGCCGGATGAGCGGCAGAAATTTGTCGACCTGTTCAGCACTGAAGATCAGCGGGAAGGGGTGAATGCCTTTCTCGAAAAGCGCAAACCGGTGTGGAAAAACTGCTGATGGCGGATTCGCAGGTCATATTTGAAGAACTGCCTGCAGGTAGCGGCAAGCTCGGTCGTATTACGCTGAATGTGGAGGGCACCCTCAATTCCCTGACCCTGGAAATGGTGGACCGGCTGCAGGCGCAGCTGGACAGCTGGCGCGAAGATGCGGCTATTGCCGCAATCTTTATCGATGGTGCCGGGGACAGGGCTTTTTGCGCCGGGGGCGACGTGCAGGCGCTGCATGCCTCTGCCGTGGCACAGCCGGGCGGGCCCTGCGAATACGCCGAGGCATTCTTCAGTCGCGAATACCGTATGAACTACACCCTGCACACCTACCCCAAACCCCTGATTTGCTGGGGGCATGGCATTGTCATGGGGGGCGGGCTGGGGGTCATGGCCGCTTGTTCCCACCGGGTGGTGACGGAAAAAACCCGCATAGCCATGCCGGAAGTCACAATCGCCCTGTTCCCGGATGTGGGCGGGAGCTGGTTCCTGAATCACATGCCGGGCAAAGCGGGTGAGTTTCTGGCCCTGACCGGCGCCTCGGTGAATGCGGCCGATGCCATCTATACCGGTGTTGCCGATCGCTTTATCGCCAGTGAACACAAGGCTGCGGTGCTGGCGCAGCTATTGGCCCAGGAGTGGAGCGGTGCGGGCGAAAGCAATCACGCCCTGGTACGCCACGTACTGCGCCCGCTTGCCGAGCAGAGCATAGGTGCCTGGCCAGCCGGGCAGGTAGAGCCGCACATGGCCTCGATAAATGCGCTGTGTGACGGCGATAGCGTGCATGCGCTTATCGACAATATCACCTCGCTGGAAACCGAAGATCCCTGGTTGATCAAAGCCCGCGACAGTCTCGCCCACGGCTCAAAATTGGCAGCCCTGTGGATTCATCGGCAATTGTGGGAAACCCGCCACGCTTCACTCAGAGAAGTGTTCCAGGCAGAGGCGCAGTTGGTGACCAATATTGTGCGCCATCCGGAATTCGCAGAAGGCGTGCGGGCGTTGTTGATCGATAAGGATCGCACTCCGGCCTGGCTGTATCCGAGCTCGCGGGAGGTGCCGACCACCGTGTTGGACCAGTTCTTTACCGCACCCTGGGACAGCAATCCGCTCGCGGACCTGACATAAAGGAGTAGATCATGGCAACAGTGGCATTTATCGGACTGGGAAATATGGGTGGCCCCATGGCAACTAACCTGGTTGTGGCCGGTCACGCGGTCACCGTGTTTGACCTGGTGCCGGAATCCTGCGTGCAGCTGCGCGAGGCGGGTGCCGAGGTTGCGGACAGTGCTTCGGCCGCGGCAGCGGGTGCGGAGTATGTGATCAGTATGTTGCCCGCGGGCAAGCATGTGGCCGGCGTGTACCTGGGGGTGGATGGGGGCGATGCGGGTTTGCTCGCGCAACTTGACGCCAGCACCACCATTCTGGATTGCAGCACCATCGACGCTGCCACCGCGAAAACTGTTGGCGAGGCCGCGCGGGAAATGGGAATCGGCTTTATGGACTCCCCGGTTTCCGGCGGCGTGGCAGCGGCCGAGGCGGGTACTCTCGCCTTTATGTGTGGCGGTGAGGCGGAGACCTTTGAAAAGGCCAAACGGGTGCTGCAGGATATGGGTAAAAACATATTCCACGCGGGGCCGGCTGGCGCCGGGCAGGTCGCTAAGGCCTGCAATAATATGCTGCTGGCGATTCACATGATCGGCACCAGTGAAGCCCTGGAAATGGGCGCCCGCAACGGCCTGGACCCGGCCGTGTTGTCGGAAATCATGTTGGCCAGTTCCGGTCGCAACTGGTCGCTGGAGGTGTATAACCCCTATCCGGGTGTGATGGAGGCCGCACCGGCCAGCAATGACTACAAGCCCGGCTTCATGGTGGACCTGATGGTCAAAGACCTGGGCCTCGCCATGGAAGTGGCAGAGCACTCCGGCGTTGCCAACGCGATGGGTCAACTGGCCCGTGATCGCTACCAACAGCACCAGGAGAACGGCAACGGGCAGATGGATTTCTCCAGTATTCTGCAGACACTGCAGGACTGAGATGCAACCCGAGCAGTGTCTGGCCCAGCTACTTTCGGGGTCGGTTCAGCACAGTTCTCCCTGTGGCAACGGGGAGCTCAAGTGGCAGGAGTGGTCTAGTGTAGAAGGGAGCACGCCGCTGCTCTTGCTGCACGGTGGCTTCGGTTCCTGGAACCACTGGGTTGCCAACATTCCTGAACTCAGAAAACTGCGTAGCCTGTGGACCCTGGACATGCCGGGCCTTGGCGATTCCGCTGCACTTCCTGCGCCACAGTCCTCGACCCATGCCGCGCAGATAATACTCAAAGGAATCAACCTGTTGCTGGGCGCCAAGCAGTCCTTCGACCTGGCGGGCTTCAGTTTTGGCGCGATGGTGGCCGGGCAACTGGCAGTGCAAGCCGGCAGTCGCTGCCAACACCTGGTACTGTGCGGTGCCGCGGGTTTTGGTGATCTCCACGTGCAGGTGGAGTTGATGCACCCACCGCGCCCGGGTCAACCCGAGGCGGAGGTACGTGCCGTACACGCGGCCAATTTGCGCGGCCTGATGTTTGCCAGCAATGAAACCATCGATGAACTGGCCCTGTTTGCACACGCCAGCAACCTGGCGCGGGCCCGCCTCAATAGCCGAGCTCTGTCGCGCACTGATGAGTTGGCCTGTGCCCTGCCGGCCATCAAGGCCCGGCTATCCGGAATCTGGGGTTCCAAAGACGCCACTGCGGGTGGACGCCCGACCCTCGAAAAACGGCGGCAGTTGTTCCAGCAGGCGCAGCCCGATGCGCAGTTCCATATTATGAGCGGCGTAGGCCACTGGGCCATGTACGAGGCCGCGGGCGATTTCAATCGCCTGCTGCTCGCGGGGCTGTAACAGCAAAGGAAGCAAAGGGGACAGATTTATTGACACCGATCGGCTGGCAAAACTCGCCCCACTCAAATTCACGCCAATAATCCACCAGCCCCAGGTGGCGAACAAGATTCTTGAAATCGGGCAGTTGCCGAACCTCCGCTGTGATCGGGCTCCAGAGAGCCCAGGTGCCTTCCAAGCCACCTTGCATGACTGCCAATGCGAACGCAGTGTCACCGTAGTAAGCGGCCCAGAGCACAAAGTAGTCACGCCCCGCGGCGTCCGCGCCCTGAATACGCTCAGCCAGACCTGGGGCTACCGGACAACATGATTGATGGCGAGTTGTTTCCAAGCGGATACACGCCGATGAAGATCAGGAATGGCGTCTATCCCC
>JAPUKZ010000277.1 GCA_027295405.1 Gammaproteobacteria bacterium | reverse complement strand
ATGCGCAGCAAGACCGTGGAGTCGCGTATCAAGGTCAAGCGCCAGATGCACCGTGAGGCCCTGGACAACGCCTTCCAGCGTTTCGATCAGTTCGAACGGCGCATGGATAACATGGAAGGTCAACTGGAGTCCCTCGACATGGGTCGCCAGGGCACCCCGGACCTCGCCACCGAGATTGAGGCGCTGGCAGAAGACGAAGTAATCAATGAGGAACTGGCGCGCCTGAAGCAGGAAATCGGTGACGCAGCGGCGCCCGCGGCGCGGTCCGAATAGGCCTACTGGCACTACGACGAAACCAACGATTCCATGTCGTTCAAGGAAGCATTGAATGAAATTTCTCGAATTTATGTTCGTGCCCACCATCCTGTTTCTCACGGTGGTGGCGCCGATCTGGTTGACCATGCACTACCGCAGCGTTAATCGCTCCGCACGCGGACTCAATGAGGGCGACCGGGAAGTGATCGAACACATGCTGGAGACCGTGGACACGCTGGGCCAACGCATCCAGACGCTGGAATCCATCCTCGATGCGGACCACCCGGACTGGCGCAAAGGGCGAGCCCGTCGCGAGCGAGAGGAGGCATAGATCATGGGAAGAAGATACAGAAGACGTCACCGCGACTACCGCAGCCGCCACCGCGCCTACCAGAGTCGCCGCCGTAACGGTTGGGGTATGAACCTCTACCGCAATACCCGCGCCGGCAAGTGCTGCGGCGTCTGTGCCGGGCTGGCCGATCACTGGGAGGTAGAGCACTGGGTGATCCGCCTGGCCGCCGTAATACTGTTCCTGGTCGCCGGCCCACTGGTGTTCTGGGCCTATATTGCGGGCTGGATACTGCTGGCCCCGCGCCCCCGCAGATCTGATTACCGCCGTGAGGAGTACATCGTTGCGGAGGACGAGAACGTGGAGATGGAGTACGACGAGCGCCACCACGCCTACCGACCACGCAAGATGTTTCGTTACGGCGAGAGCACCAGCGTGCGCCTGCAGAAGGCCAGGGAACGGCTGGACGCGGCACTGCGCCGGGTGGAAGACATGGAGAGCTACGTCACCTCCCGGCAATACGAACTTAACAACGAATTTTCCAAACTCTAGATGTAACGCTCCGGCTCCCATCCAGGTCCACTTGAAAGGCAGAACCTCCCAGTTCGGCCTTTTTTTCGTTATGTTACAATCCGCTGTAGTTAAAAATAATACCAAGAGTTCAAAAGACCCATAGGAACTGAGGCCATGGATGATGTGATTGAAAGCCCGTTGATGCCGCCGCCGCATATTGCGCTGGCGCTCACCGAAGCCCAGCGGGCACTGGGTGATTACGCAGCCCTGACTCTGTGCCGGCGCTGGCTGACGCGACTGCCCCGCGGGGATGGCCACGGGGTGATGATACTGCCGGGTTTTCTCGGGGACGATGGCTATAACGGACCCCTGCGCCGTTACCTGAAGGAGCTGGGTTACCACAGCACTGGCTGGAACCTGGGCCGCAATTTGGGTCCACGGGGTGACATGATGGAACGTGCGCTGACGGAGATTTCCAGCCTGGCTGATACCAGCGGTGGTCCGGTGACCTTGATCGGCCACAGCCTGGGTGGCATTTATGCCCGGGAATTGGCCAAGGAAATCCCGCAGCAGATCCGACAGGTAATTTCCCTGGGCAGCCCCTTTGGCGAGGGTCGCGATTCAGGTTCTTACCCGCGGCGCCTGTTTTCCCTGTTAAATCCCGACGAGGAAGTGACCATCGACCGGTATCTGCTGGTCGACCCCCCCCCGGTGCCCACCACCTCGGTGTATTCCCGTGCGGACGGGGTGGTGAACTGGCGCACGGCCTTGCAGTCGGGTGAGCACCAGCGTACCCAGAATATCGAAGTCTGGGGCTCTCACTGTGGCCTGACCTTTAACCCCACGGTTTGGTTTTTACTGGCGGAGCGCTTGCAGCAGTCGGCGGATGCCTGGCAGCCCTTTCAGCGCAGCGCCTGGCGCACCCTGTTTTTCCCCCATACCAGGGATCACATTCGGTTGTAGTTACCCTGCGCCTGTGCGTGAAAAGCGATATGGCTGCCGATAAAGCTGGCGATAAAGAAGTAGCTGTGATCGTAGCCCGGCTGCAGGCGAATAGTGGCGGAATAGTCCGCGTCGGCACAGGCGCTCTCCAGTAGTTCAGTTTGTAGCTGTTGTTCCAGAAATTCATCCGCCAGCCCCTGGTCCACCAACAAGGGTGGTTGGGCGCCACCGGCACGGATCAATGCGCAGCTGTCGTGGGCTTGCCAGGCCGCGCGGTCGTCCCCCAGATAGTTGCTGAAGGCTTTCTCTCCCCAGGGCACAGTGCTGGGTGACACGATCGGTGAGAATGCCGAGACCGAACGATAGCGGTCGGGATTTTTCAGGGCGATGGTGAGAGCGCCGTGCCCGCCCATGGAGTGCCCGAAGATAGAGGCGTTGTCCGCGTTCACGTCAAAGTTGTTGCGAATCAGCGCGGGCAACTCCTCGGCGATATAGTCGTACATGTGGTAGTGCTCGGACCAGGGCGCCTGGGTGGCGTTGAGGTAAAAGCCCGCACCCAGCCCAAAGTCCCAACCGCCCTCCGGATCGTCCGGTACCGCTTCGCCCCTGGGGCTGGTATCCGGCGCTACAATCGCTATCCCGTGCTCCGCCGCGTAGCGCTGGGCGCCGGCCTTGGTCACGAAGTTTTCGTCGGTACAAGTCAAGCCGGACAGCCAGTACAACAAGGGCACGTGGCGTTCACTCACCTGCGGCGGCAGGTAAATAGAGAAATGCATCTCGCAGTTCAGGCTGCTGGAATCGTGTTTAAAGCGTTGTTGTAAACCCCAGAAACACCGGTATTCCGATACCTTGCTTAAGCTCATGACCACTCCTGTTAATACAGAACCACCGAGCGAATGCTCTCTCCGGCATGCATCAGATCGAAGGCGTTGTTGATCTCATCCAGAGGCATGGTATGCGTGATCAGGTCATCGATATTTATTTTCCCCTCCATGTACCAGTCGACGATGGTGGGCACGTCGGTGCGCCCGCGGGCACCGCCGAAGGCCACCCCGTGCCAACTACGACCGGTGACCAGTTGGAAGGGGCGGGTGGCAATTTCCTGGCCGGCGCCGGCGACACCAATAATATAGGATTCACCCCAGCCCTTGTGGCAGCACTCCAGGGCCTGGCGCATCACATTGACATTGCCTATGCACTCGAAGCTGTAATCGGCGCCGCCGCCGGTCAGGTCGAGAATTGCCTCTACCACATCGTCAACTTCGTTGGGGTTGATAAAGTCGGTCATGCCGAATTTGCTGGCCAGCTCCACCCTGGAGGGATTCAGGTCCACGCCGATGATCTTTCCAGCACCTACCATGGCCGCACCCTGGAGTACGTTGAGGCCGATACCACCAAGGCCAAACACCACTACATTGGCGCCTGGTTCCACCTGGGCCCGGTAAACCACGGCGCCCACCCCGGTTGTCACGCCACAGCCTATGTAGCAAATCTTGTCAAAGGGTGCATCCTCGCGCACTTTGGCCACGGCAATCTCGGGCAGCACCGTGAAATTGGAGAAGGTGGAGCAACCCATGTAGTGCAGGATAGGATCGCCGTCCAGTGAAAAACGGCTGCTGCCATCGGGCATTAGACCCTGGCCCTGAGTCTCGCGAATCGACTGGCACAGGTTGGTTTTGGGGTTCAGGCAGAAATCACAGCTGCGGCACTCCGGGGTGTAGAGCGGAATAACGTGGTCACCGGGCTTGACCGAGGTGACACCGGCCCCCACTTCGCGGACGATACCGGCACCTTCATGGCCGAGGATAGCCGGGAAGGCACCTTCGGGGTCATCACCCGACAGAGTGAAGGCGTCGGTGTGGCAAATGCCGGTCGCCATCACCTCAACCAACACTTCTCCGGCCTGGGGACCGGCCAGTTCCACATCGGCAATTTCCAGAGGCTTGCCCGTTCCGAAGGCTACGGCGGCGCGTGTTTTCATGTGTCTCTCCTAAAGCTCGAGCCTGAAGCTCAAGGTCGCTTCCGGTTGTGTGGCATAACCATAGTCGCAGCGGACAGATTTTTCCATCAAAAGCGCGAACTGGTGAGGGTCACGTCCGCCTCACTCCAGGCAATGGCCAGACGGCGTTCCACCTCGGCCAGGTCGCCGTGCTTGTGCTGGGCTTCCAGGCTTTGTTTCAGTCCGAACAGGGCGTAGCCGTTACCGGGATTGCGGCACAGGTCCTCCCAGTACACCACCTCGGCCTCGGCGGCCGCAGGCGGTCGGCGGCGGCCTCACCCAATTCGGGGCGATAAGCCTCTACCGTGTGAATCCAGTAGTGATTGGCGGCGGCGTGTTGAGGTTCTCGCTCCAGCACCGAAGTCAGGGTCTCCAGCACGGTGCGGGTGTGGGGTTTGGGGGTGCCGTCCCGGTACCAGTAATCCCAGGGATTGGTGTTCATGATAGCGGCGGCATACAGGGTGGCGGCCTCCAGGTCCTCCGGGTAGCGCTGTACCAGTACCCCCATGGCCTGTGCATAGGCGGCGTCCGCCTCCAGTGCCCGCGGGTCGTGAACACCCGCCAGTGCCAGCAGCGGATATACGCTCAACACAAAAATAAAAAGTGGCGGTAGTTTCATGACGGTGCTCCTTGATGCAGTCAGTCAATCACCGTTAAAACTAGCTTATTCGCTAAAATAAATCGAACTGGTCCCCGGACGCCGGCGGAGGTTTGAACAAGCTGCAGTTCCCGGTTTTTTGTTCACGCCGGACCAGGCCGTATTTTCTGCAGGCCAGCTGAAAGCGTTGCTCCAGCAGTTCGGCAAATATACCGGTGCCGCGCATGCGGTGTCCGAAACGGGTGTCGTAATCGCGGCCGCCACGACATTGCCGCACCAGGCTGAGCACATGCTCCGCCCGCAAGGGGTAGTGTTCCCGCAACCACTCCTGGAACAGGGCGCTGATTTCCAGTGGCAGACGCAGCAGGATGTAGGCAGCCTCGCTGGCACCCGCCTCGGCGGACAGGCGCAGTATGGCCTCCAGGTCAGCATCGTTGAGTGCCGGGATTACCGGTGCAAACAAAACGCTCACCGGCACGCCGGCTGCCGCCAGCGTTTCAATGCAGTGCAGGCGTGCCCGGGCGGAGGCGGCGCGCGGCTCCATGCGCCGCTTCAGTTCACCATCCAGGGTAGTTACACTGATTGCCACCGAGGCCAGGCCGTCCGCGGCCATGTCGGCCAGGATATCCAGGTCCCGCTCTATCAGCGAACCTTTGCTGATGATGGCCAGGGGATGCCGAAACCGCTGCAGTACTTCCAGGACCTGGCGGGTAATGCGGTACTCTTTTTCGATCGGCTGGTAGGGATCGGTGTTGGCGCCGATGGTGATGGGTTTGCAAACATAGCCGGGCTTTCGCAACTCGCGCTCCAGTACCGCGGCAGCGTTGTGCTTGTAGCGGAGCCGGGTTTCGAAATCCAGCCCGGGTGACAGGTCCAGCCAGGCGTGGGTGGGGCGGGCATAACAGTACACGCAGCCGTGTTCGCAGCCGCGATAGGGGTTAATAGACTGTTCAAAGGGAATATCCGGCGATTGATTGTGCGAGATTATGGTTTTCACCGTCTCGGGCAGGCATTCTGTATCCGGGGCGGGCCCGACATCCGCGGGCTCCCGTTCAACGCTGATCTCGGCGTAGCGGCTGTCCCGGTTGCTGGTCGCACCGCGACCCTTGAAACTGTACATATATACAGTATAGCGCAGGACAGGGGCGCCGCGGAGAAAATGTTGGCATAATCAGGAATAAACAGCGGACAGGGTATGGGCGAGACGGTTTACAAGGAGGAGTTTACGCCGCAGGACTACCGGGATTTCGGGCAGCGCCTGCAGCGCCAGCTCGAACAACTGCGGGAATTCCTCCAGCAGCCCCAGTTCCAGCTGCACCAGCCCAGTTTTGGCGCCGAGTTGGAAATCTACCTGGTGGATGACAATTACAACCCAGCGGCTGTGAACGAGGAATTGCTGCGCCGGTCCGGGCATCCGCAGCTGACGCCGGAACTGAACCGCTACAACCTCGAGTTCAACCTTTCACCAGTGCCCGCCGCGGGTGCGCCCTTTGCTGCGATGGGTCGGGAGTTGCACGGCTTTCTCGAGCAATTGCAGGGCCACGCCCGCGCTATCGGTTGCAACATCATTTCCATCGGCATCCTGCCCACCTTGCAACAGGCACATTTGACACAGAGCTACATGACCGACCGGCCCCGCTATCACGCCTTGAACCGGGGCCTGTGCGGAATTCGCGGCCAGGGTGTCGATATTAAAATCAACGGTCCCGATGCGCTGGCCCTGCATGGCGAGGGTCTGACGGTGGAGGGCGCCAACACCTCTTTCCAGGTACACCTGCGGGTGCCGGCCCAGGATTTCGCCCTCAATTACAACGCCGCCCAGCTGAGCACCCCGCTGGTGCTGGCACTGGCGGCCAATTCGCCACTGATAGCCGGGCACCGCCTGTGGCAGGAATCCCGCATCGCTCTGTTCAAGCAGAGCATCGACTTCCGCGACCGCAAGCACCCGGACTGGCGCCAACCGGCGCGGGTATCCTTCGGCCAGGGTTGGGTGCGCAGCGGCGCCTGGGAGTTGTTCGCCGAAAATGTGGCCCTGTATCAACCACTGATTCCGATCCTGTTCGAAGCGACACCCGAGCAGCCATTGCAGCTGCCGGAATTGTGCCTGCACCACGGCACGGTATGGCCGTGGAATCGTGCTGTGTATGATCACGAAGCCGGCGGTCACCTGCGGATTGAGTTCCGGGCGCTGCCGGCAGGCCCGACCATTGTCGATATGCTGGCCAATGCGGCGCTGTGTATCGGCTGGGCGGTGGGTCTGGCAGAGCGGGTAGAGGACACAATGGCCCGCCTGCCGTTCAAGTTTGCGGAATATAATTTTTACCGTGCCGCCCAGTACGGCCTGGACGCGAGACTGATCTGGCCGGCCCGGCTGGGTGGTGGTCTGGAGGAACGACCGGTTACCGAGTTGATTGAGGAATTTTTGCCAGAGGCCGAGGCCGGTTTGGCGGGTCTTGGGGTTGACGCCTCCGACAGTGCGCCCTGCTGGCAGATTATTCGCGCCCGGCTGGACAGCCGCCGCACCGGTGCCAGCTGGCAGTTACAGCGCTTTGCCCACTACCGGGCAGCGAACCCGGTAGAGGTCGCCTGCAGTCTTATGCTGGCGGATTATGTGGCGCAGATGATGCAGGGCGAGCCGGTGGCAAGCTGGTGTTGAGGGTCTGGGAGCAACCCGGGCCCGCCGACATCGCGCCACGGATCAATGATTTCCTGCGTGGTTTACCGGGTCCGATTGCGATTCATGTGGCGGGTCGGGATCCTGCTCGCTGCCGGGTTCTGGTCACCTTGTCCCACGGCAATGAACCCTCGGGGCTGGAGGCGGTACAGCGCTGGTTGTTGAGTGGAACACAGCCGGCAGTTAATATCGTGGTGATATTTGGCGCCGTGGCCGCGGCGGCGGCGGAACCCCTGTTTTTTCACCGCATGTTGCCAGGTGAGCGCGATCTCAACCGCTGTTTCACTCCACCCTATGAGGACTGCCAGGGCGAGCTGGCCCAGGCCATATTGAGCCATATTCGCAGGCAGCGGCCGGAGGCGGTTATCGATCTGCACAACACCTCCGGCTCCAGCCCGGCCTTCGCCGTGACCTGTGGCGATGCCCCGGCACAGCGCCAGCTGGTGGGTCTGTTTGTGGAGCAACTGGTAGTGACCGACCTGCGCCTGGGTTCACTGATGGAGCAGGAACTGGGTTGTCCGGTGGTGACCATCGAGGCTGGTGGCAGCCAGGACGAACAGGCTGAGGTTACCGCCGATAGAGGCCTGGCACGATATTTTGGCGAGGACGATGTGTTTGCCCAACTGCGACCGATCACCTTGTTCAAGCATCCGCTAAGGCTGGAGTTGTCCCACCATTCCCGCATCGACTACGCGCAGCGAGCGCTGCACGACCGCGATATCACCGTGCGCGATGATATTGAGCAGTTTAATTTCGCCCCGGTTCACGCCGGCGAGATGCTGGGTTGGCTGGATGAGGATGGCCTCGACCACTTGTTGATCAGTGGTGGACCGGACGATCATCCGCCGGTGGAGTACTTCCGGGTGGAGGACGGCCAGTTGTATCCGCGCCGCACCCTGCGCGTTTTCATGGCGACGACCAGGCCCGATATCGCGGCCTCCGATTGCCTGTTTTATTTTATTCCGGAAGATTAGTCGCTATGTGGGATCGCTTGCAGGATTTTGGTGGCAGTGGTGAGCGTATTGTGTTCGCCCATGCCAATGGTTATCCGCCGGGGAGCTACCAGCAGTTCATCAAGCAGCTGACGCCGCAGTTTCAGGTGTTTGGTTTTCACCAGCGCCCCCTGTGGAGTGCCGAGTTGCCGCCCAAGCGTCTTAACTGGCGCCGGCTGGCCGACGATCTGATCGAAACCCTGGCTGCGACCCAGACCGGACCCGTGTGGATGATGGGCCACTCCATGGGTGCCACCCTGTCCACCTTCGCCGCGGCCAAACAGCCGGGCTTGTTCAAGGGGCTAATCCTTATCGATCCCGTGTACATGTCCACCCGCCGTGTCGTGCGGGTGCAGTTAACCCCGCTGCGACGGCAGGCCAAGTGGCCCATGATTTACAAAACCCTGAATCGCCCCAACCGTTTCGCCGACCACGCCGAGGCCTTCGAGTTCTACCGCGGCAAGCGTGTGTTCAGCGGATTTTCCGATCAGGTCCTGCTGGACTATGTGCATGCCGGTACCCGGACCACGCCCGAGGGAGACTTGCAGCTGGCTTATGCCCGCGAGTGGGAGGCGGCAGCCTATCGCTCCACGCCCTGGGTGTGGCCCAGGGTTGCCAGGTTGAAGTTGCCGGTACTAGGGCTGCGTGGCGAAACCTCCGACACCCTGGACCAGGCCAGCTTCCGCCGCTGGCAGCGCCTGCAGCCACAGGCAGAGTTGCACACCTGTCGAGGCGGTCATTTACTGCCCATGGAGTATCCCGAGGCTACCGCCCGCTACGTGATCGACTACCTGCAACAGCAATCCGGCTGATGCTACACCGCATCTGGCTGGGGTTCTTTGTTGTCGCCTTCGGCTCGGGCCTGTATCGGTGGCTGGGCCTGGGTGACACGGAGGTGTTCCAGCGCATGGTCAAGGCCGCTTTCGATATGGCGGGCCTGTCGGTAGAAATGGCCATCGGCCTGATCGGCCTGCTCAGCTTCTGGCTGGGGGTGGTGGCGCTGGGCGAGGCCAGCGGCTTGATCCAGCGTCTGGGCAATCTCCTCTCGCCCCTGTTTACCCGCCTGATGCCAGAGGTACCGGCCGGGCATCCGGCTATTTCCTCCATGACCCTGAACCTGTCCGCCAATGTGTTGGGCCTGGACAACGCGGCAACCCCGCTGGGCATTCGCGCCATGCAGGACTTGCAGAGCCTGAATCCTGAGCCGGACACCGCCAGCAATGCGCAAATCCTGTTCCTGGTGCTGAACACTTCCTCGGTGACCCTGTTCCCGGTCACTATCCTTTTGTACCGGGCGCAGATGGGGGCCAGCGATCCCGCCTCGGTGTTTCTGCCGATACTGTTCGCGACCAGTTGTTCCACCCTCACAGGTCTGTTAGTGACCGCCTGGGTGCAGCGCCTGAAACTGTGGGATACGGTAGTACTGGCGTGGCTGGCACTGGGCTGCGCTGCGTTGATGGCGCTGGTGGCCTGGCTCTCCACCCTGGGGACGGCGGAGTTACAGCGGCAATCCAGTTTGATCAGCAACCTGTTGATTCTCTCGCTGATCATGTTGTTCCTGCTGGCGGCGCACCGGCAGCGGGTCAATGTCTATGACACGTTTATAGAAGGTGCCAAACAGGGTTTCAAGGTGGCGATCGAACTGATTCCCTTCCTGCTTGCCATGCTGGTGGCTATCGGTTTATTCCGCGCCAGCGGTGCGCTGGATACCCTGCTGGAGTGGCTGCGGATGCTGGTCGTCAGCGGCGGCTGGGATGCGGCCTGGGTGGACGCCATGCCGACTGCGTTCATGAAACCCCTGAGTGGTTCCGGCGCCCGCGCGATGATGATCGAAACCATGAACCAGCACGGGGTAGATTCCTTCCAGGCCTTGTTGGCGGCCACCATTCAGGGTTCCACTGAAACCACCTTCTATGTGCTGGCGGTGTATTTTGGGGCGGTGGGTATTCGTCATGCCCGACACGCGGTGGGCTGTGGCCTGGCCGCGGACCTCGCCGGCATCGTCGCCGCCATAGCAATCAGCTATTGGTACTATGGGGGGTGAGTCGCATCGCTTGCAGGGTTTGCAGTGAAATGCGATTCAATTCCTCAGCCACCCCACTCACCCGGGGCCGCACCGCAATCAGGTGGGTCATACCCAGCAGTTGCTGGTAGCGGACAATATCCTCGCGGACCTTGTCCGGGGTGCCCAGCAGACACCAGTCGTCAACCGCGACATCCTCGCTGTGTGTGGGGCGGACGCGCTTGGCGTCGACAAGTTTGGCGCGCACCCGGGCGCAGGCCTGTTCATCTTCGGATATAAACACGGTGCGCATGATGACCACTTCCCGGGGCGTATCGTGCTGGGCTTCCTGCAGGGCCTGGCGGTGCAACTCGTGGTTGTGTTCCAGTTCCGCCAGGGTTTCCACCGGCGAGGCCAGGTAGGGTAGACCCAGGGAGCCCGCCTGGGCGATGGCCTTGGGGCCAAAGGCGGCTACCCACAGAGGCGGGTGAGGGTTCTGCTGGGGGCGGGGGGACAACTCCAGCAGGCGCTTGGGGTCACCCACGTAGTCGCCCCTCCAGGCCGCCAGCATGGCGTTCAGGATATCTTCAAACTGGGCGCGCTTGTCACGCTGGGTCACCCCGAAGGCCTCCAGCATACCGGCCTGGAAACCCCTGCCCAGCCCCAGGATCAGGCGCCCGCCACAGAGCCGGTCCAGGGTGGCAATTTGCTCCGCCGCGAGCAGGGGGTTGCGTATGGTTAACAGGTAGGAGGAGGTACCCAACTTTATTTTTGAAGTGCGCGCTGCCACAGCTGCCAGCAGCAATATGGGATCGGGTACGGACTGGGCGCCGGCGAAATGGCTCTCGGGCAGGAAGAAGGAGTCATAGCCCCAGGCTTCCGCCAACTCGGCCTGGCGACAGAGGGCATCGGCATCGAGATCGCTTTTCAACTGCCAGGGGGTTAAGCCCAGGTGTAAATCCTTAATGTGCCAGCCTCCCAGCCTGTTCCTCGGTAATATGGCCAGCACTGAGCAGCCAGCGAATCGCAGCTGACATACTTTCTTCTACCGGGCGAAATGTCAACCCCAGATCGGCCTCGGCTTTGCTGTCATCCATCTTTATCCAGTTGGTGGCGTAGACCATGCCCTCGTGGGTGATGGGGGCGTCGATAGGGGTATCGCGCATCCGGTTTACCGCGTCGATCAGTCGACCGAGACCGCGCATGACAATGCCGGGCACCGGAATCTTGCGCATCTTGCTGCCGGTAATTTCGGAAAGAACATCAACCAGCTGGCTCCAGGAGACAAAGTGCCCGCCCAGGGTATAGCGCCCCGGTGGCAGGTCCTTTTCCAACAGGCGCAGGTGGGCGATGGCAATATCGCGCACATCGACCCATTGACTGCCGCTGGGCATCACTGGAATGGTAGCGGTGAGATAGGTTTTCAGGCCCTGGTGGGGTTCGGTCAGGGCCGGGTCGTCCGGCCCGATCACCGTGCCTGGATAGGTAATGTGAATAGGGGCGCCGCCATCCTGGAGTTCGCGCACATAGATTTCACTTTCCACCTTGGATTTGCCGTAGGCATTCTTGGCGGCACCCGGTGGTGAGTACTCATTGAGGAAACTCGCGTCCGGGTCGTATAGGGCGGTCACGCTGGAAACGTGGATGATATGTGGAATGGCCATTTCCACCGCGTTGCCGATCACCACTTTGGTACCGCCGACATTGGTGTGGTGTACCCGCTCGGCATCCTTCTTGTCGATAGAGACCATGGCGGCGGTATGGATAACCCCGTCGCAGTCTTGCAAGGCCCGCTTGACCTTGTCTGCATCGGTGACATCGCCGCAGACAAAACGCGGCACCTGGTCGCCGTAAATTTTGTGCATCTTCTCTTCACTGCGGATCAGCAAGCTGACCTCGTGACCCGCATCCAAAAGTGCCTGGGCCGAGTGATAGCCGATAAAGCCGGTACCGCCAGTAATCATGACTCTCATAGCAGTTTGTGATTCCCAAATTGTTGCTACTATTTAACAGTTTAGCCATTCTGCGTTGCCCCGAGAGTTTTTTGCGCTGAAAATTAATTCACCTTAACCAGCAACAAGAATTGGCAAACGAAAGACCAATGACCACTTTTAGTACCCCGCAACAAGATATTATATGCTGGGCTTTTCCGAGCCCGGTACCTTTTCCCGCGCCTTCAAGCGTTGGACCGGACAAGCACCGGCGGATTATCGCCGAACCCTGGAGGACACTGCATGAAACCCACCATCATGATCATCGCCGACAAGCGCGGCCAGCGCCAGGTGGCAATAGAGCGCGGTATGGGCCTGGCGGCCAGGCTGGGCCACCAGGTCATGGTTGCTGGCTTTGTGTACGAAAACCTTGAGGGTCAGGGGATTAGCGGTAAAGCCCGGCGGTCGCAGGTGCGCAAGAAATTGCTGGCCCAGCGACGCTCTGAAATACAGGCATTGATCCGTCGCTTCAAGGGGGAGGGTGTCAAGGTATCCAATTGCATCGTGTGGGAGAAAAATGTCTGTCACTGGGTGGTGGCGCAGTGTCGGCGTGATCCCTACGCCCTGGTGGTCAAGACCGGACACCGCAGCGAAACCTTTATGTACAGTTCCACCGACTGGCAATTGCTACGGGAATGCCCCGCGCCGGTAATGATCACGGCGGAGAAGAAGTGGCGCAAGACCAAACCCATCGTGGCGGCGGTGGATCTGGGCAGCAAATCTAGAATCCAACACAAGCTCAATCACCTGGTGATCGATACGGCACGCCAGTATGCCGAGGCCATGGGTTGCGAAATCTATGTGCTGTATGCCATTCATATCTCGCCGCTGCTGACCGAGTTGGACCTGGTGGACGGGTACAGCCGCGCCAAAAAAATCAAACAGAAACTGCAGGGGCAACTGCAACGGCTCAGCGTTACCCACGGTATACAGCTGAAAAACTTTCGCCTGAAGCAGGGGCCGGTGGACAAGGTCATCACCAGCGAGAGTGCCAGGCTCAAGGCGCAGTTGGTGGTGATGGGTACCGTCGGTCGCAAGGGAGTGCGGGCCAAACTGATCGGCAATACCGCCGAAGAGGTGCTGAGTCGACTCAGAACCGACGTGCTGGCCTTAAAACTCTAGGAGTTGGATGCTCCGCCAGGCGGGCCCTCCTACGCGGCCCGGCCTACGCAGTCCCCCCGAATTCCAGGGTAAAACGTACACCACTGGCATCCGGCAGGTTTTCCGCCCACACCCGGCCGCCGTGAAAATCCATGATCAGGCGCACAATGTGCAGGCCCAGTCCCAGGTGCACCTGATTCCCTTTCTCCCGCACCGATACCATGGAATCAAACAACTGGGTCTGCATGGCCGCGGGCAACAAGGGCCCCTGGTTTTCCACTGACAGGGTAATGCGCTCACCCAGCGGTTGCAGGCGCAGGGTGATGCGTTCACCGACGGGTGTAAAGCTGGTGGCATTGTCGACCAGCTTGTCCAGGGCCTGCACAATCAGGTCTGGTACTGCTGCCAGCCTGCACTCGTTCACGGCGCAATCCAGTTCCAGTGTGTGCTCTGGGTACACCGACTGGTAAGCCGCGAGCATCTCCCGACACAGGCGCGCCAGGTCCATCTCCTCCAGGTGGTTGCTGTGTACGCTCTCTTCCAGGCGGCTGGCCTCAGACATGGAGGTGAGGATACTGCTGAGTCGCCCCAGTCCCTCCCGCGCGCGTTGCAAATAGATGGCCTGATCGCTGCTGTCCTGCTCCAGGTTATCCAGCGATGAGCTGATCACAGCGATAGGGGTGCGCAGTTCATGGGAGAGTTTGCGACTCAGCGAGCGCAGGTAATCGGTGTACTCCCGCAGGCGCAGTAACAATTCCGCATACCGCCGGGACAGTTCTCCCAATTCATCGCCGCTGCGGCTGGCTCCAAAGTCCACCCGGATGCGACCATCTTCGCCAATGGCTTCGCGAGTGGCGGCGGACAACCGGCGGATGCGCCAGGACAACCAGCTGGCATAACCGAGCAAACCCAGGGCAGAAACCGCCATGGCAGCAAGGCTGATCAGCAAGAGCCGGTTGAAGGCGCGATCGGTCAGACTCAGGTATTGCTCGCTGCTCTGCTGGGCCATCACCACCCCGACGATTTCTTCAGCGTTGAAAATCGGTGAGGCGGCGGTCAACAATTTCTGCGAGGTTTCCGCTGCTGGCGCGTACCAGTTGGCGGCGGATTGCCCGCTCATGGCGGCGCTGATTTCCAGACCCACCTGTTGCCCAACCATAGGTGCTGGTGGTGCGGTGGGTAGCCTGGTGCCGTTGAGAATGGCCCGGTACAGGGCGCGGATCAGCCAGGGGGTGTCGGTGTCTGCCGCATTCCCATTATCGAGCTGGCCGGCCCGGGAAATCACCCAGTGATGACTGTCCAGCACCTGCAGTTTCAAATCGCCGCTGGCGAATGGGGTAATCAGCGCCTGCAGGTTGTCGGGGGGATAGATCAGCCAGGGTGGCGGCAGCTTGGCCGCGGCCTGCATATTGCCATAGACCTGTTCACTCTTATCAGTACTGGCATTGATCAGCGAGAAGCCCAGCCTGCCGCCCAGTAATTGCAGCGGCATTTCCAGTTCGATATTGAATCCCTGCAAGCTGTCCTGCCACTGCCCGCGAATACGCGATTCCCATTGCACCAGTTTACCGTTGCGGGCGAGTCGGGCCTGCACCGGGCCGGGTGCGGCGGTGACGATCACATAATCGTCGCCGTTGGCAGTGCGCAGCAACAAACGGTCGCCGCTGGCACGATCGACCAGACGCGGGTCGTGGTACACCACCTCGCTGTCGCGCACGGTGAACAGCAGGTACAAGCGCCCGCCCCGGGACTGGGCGCGATAGCTGACCGGACCAAAACTGCCATGGGCGGGACCCGCCCAGCCGTCGGCATAGCCATCAATGATGATCGGTGCGGTGGCCGCAGTGGCGTACAGCTGCTGTGAAACATCTTCTCCCTCGCGCCAGCGCTGGGCGTTGGGGTAGAGCAACTGCGGTTTGTCGCCCAATACCGTGGCGATGGCGCGAGTGGTGGCTAGCAGCGATTGTTCCTGGCCGAACTGCAAGGCGCCTTCCATTTCCCGCACAAATTGACAACCCGCCCAGGGTAGCGACAGCAACAGCAGGCTGACCAGCAACAGCTGTCGCCGCAGGTTCAAGGTTCAGGCAGCCTTCCAGCGATAACCCATGCCGTAGGCGGTTTCGATGGCGTTGAATTCGGCCGCACAGTGCTGGAATTTCTTGCGGATGCGTTTGATATGGGAGGTGATGGTATTGTCATCCAACACCACATTGGCGGCGTCCATCAATTGCTGGCGGTTTTTCACATGGCCGGGGTGCAGGCACAGGGCGTGCACGATCCAGAATTCGGTGACGGTCAGGTCCACCAGCTTCTCGTCCCAGAACACGGTCATGCGTTCCAGGTTCAGGCTCAGGGGGCCGCGCTCTATGACATGTTCCTCCAGCACCGGTTGGCGCAGGGCGTCCACCCGTCGGAGGAGGGCGATAATTCGGGCCTGCATTTGCGCCTGGCTGATGTCCTTGGTCAGGTAGTCATCGGCACCCAGGCGCAGCCCGGAGATCACGTCCAGCTCGCTGTCGCGGGCGGTGAGGAAGACGATGGGCAACTCCGGGGCGCGGGCGCGCAAGTCGCGACACAGGTCAAACCCCCCTTCGATTTCTTCCTGCAGGCCCACGTCGATAATGGCGAGGTCCGGCAATTTTTGTTGGAAGGCCTGCCAGGCGCTGGCGCGATCCTCGTACACGGACACCGCGAAGCCCTGACGCTGCAGGGCATCGCGATAATTGGCGGCGATGCTGGGTTCATCCTCAACAATGGCGATATGTCGTCGCATGGCGTTACTTTTCGACACTTACTTTTCAACAACAGTGCAGCGGATACTTTCAAAAATGACCCGCGATCACAAGAGCTTGCCACAATTCATCACAATTGCGCAGGCCAATACCACAAATTGACCCGCTCAAGGTCCACAGCCGGTGCTGCAATCACCATCATCACAGAGTCTGGAGATTGCCATGTTTACCCGCCGTAAAACCCCGCGTTACATGATTCTGGAGCAACCCAGGCCACGGGTCAGTGTGTGGTGGCGCTGGTTTCGCTATTTTGTAGTGCTGTTTTTCAGTGTCGTCATAGGCGTGCTGGTATTTGCTGCCCGCACGGTGGATGCATCGGGGATGGAGGAGGTCAGCCGCGGCGAGCTGTTATTGCTGGCACCGAGTGGCGGGGCAGTACACGCGGCGGTGCAACTGCACAGCAAGGTGCACCTGCAGATCAGCGGTATGGTCGCACAGGTGCAAGTTGAGCAACGATTTCGCAACGCTACCGACCAGTGGCTGGAAGGGGTGTACGTGTTTCCACTGCCGGAAAATGCAGCGGTCAATCAACTGCGACTGGTGATCGGTGAACGGGTTATTGTCGGCGAGATCAAGGAGCGTGCGGAAGCAAAAAAAATCTACCAGCAGGCAAGGCGCGAGGGCAAGAAAGCCAGCCTGGTGGAACAGCAACGGCCGAACATGTTCACCAGTCGGGTGGCTAACATAGCGCCCGGCGAGGAGGTGGCGGTGCAGTTGCGTTATATCCAGCGCATTGACTATCACAACGGCGAGTTCAGCCTGCGCTTTCCCATGACCATCACCCCGCGCTATATTCCCGGTCAGCCCCTGGCCAGGGACCTGCCCTTTGCAGAAGCCTTTAGCCAACAAGAAGCCTTTAGCCGGCTGGAGGCCCTCAGTTTGCTAACTGATAGCGTGCACGGTTGGGCAGTGGCCACCGACCAGGTGCCGGACGCCGCCGCAATAACGCCGCCGCTGCAACCGCCATTGATGGCGGCTGAGCCGCGCGCCAACACCATTGAACTCAGCGCTGAGATTGATGTGGGCCTGCTTCTGGACGCGGTTGAATCCGTCTATCACCCCATCAAACTGACCCGCAGCGGACGCCGCTATTCATTACAGCTGGTCCAGCCTGAGCGTCCAATGGACAGGGATTTTATGCTGCGGTGGCGCCCGCAAGAGGGCAGCGAACCCCAGGCCGCGGTGTTTCGGGAGCAGGTAAACGGCGAGGACTACGCCCTGCTGATGGTGTTGCCACCACAGCGGGCGGATACTGAGGTGCTGCCCCGGGAGATGATTTTCGTGATAGATACCTCCGGCTCCATGGGCGGCAGCTCCATCGTCCAGGCCCGCCAGAGCCTGCAGTTCGCACTCGGTCAGCTGCGCTCACAGGACCGCTTCAATATTGTTGAGTTCAACAGTTCGGCCCGGGCACTGTTTGCCTCGGCGCAGTCAGCCAGCGGGCATAACGTGGCGCGGGCCCGGGAGTTTGTGCGGCATCTGGATGCGGGTGGTGGTACCGAAATGCGCTCGGCCTTGCAACTGGCCCTGTCCGACAACAGCAACCGCCAGGGCGAGGAATTGCAGCTTCTGCGCCAGGTGGTATTCATTACCGATGGCGCAGTGGGAAACGAAACAGCGCTGTTTCAGGAAATCCAGCAGCGCCTGGGCCGCAGCCGCCTGTTTACGGTGGGTATAGGCTCTGCACCCAACAGCTGGTTCATGCGCAAGGCGGCTCAGGTGGGTCGCGGCCACAGTACCTTCATCGGCGATATCAGTGAGGTGCAGCAGCAAATGCAAGCATTGTTCGACGGCCTCAGTACTCCCCTGAGCAGTGATATCCGCATCGACTGGCCGCAGGAAGTGGAAGCCTATCCGGCTCGGGTGCCGGACCTGTATCGCGGCCAGCCAGTGCTGGTCGCAGCCCGGCTGATCGCAGCCAAACCCGGTTCGCCGTCGCCGGTAGGCAGTGTCACCGTCTCCGGTCGCAACGCCGCAGGCCGCTGGCAGCGGCGCCTGGAACTGCCGGCACAGGCGGCGGATGAACAGCTTCACAAGGGTGTCGCCAGTGTCTGGGCGCGCCAGAAAATTGCCGAATTACTGGACGGGAAAATTCTCGGTACGCCAGAGGATGAAGTGCGCGCCGCGGTCTTGCCAGTCGCGCTGGCGCACCAGCTGGTCAGTCCCTACACCAGTTTCGTGGCCGTTGAGCAACGGCTAAGCCGACCGACCGCTGCAACGCTGAAGAGCAAGGCCGTCCCCAACCTGCCGCCGGCGGGACAGAGCCCACAAGCGTACGCCTGGCCGCAAACCGCCACCGGCGCACCGGCACAGTTGGCACTGGGAAGCCTGTTGTTGTTACTGGCGTTGTTATTGTGGGGACTGCTGTGGGTACAGCAAGGAGGCCGGCTACAGGTTCACAAACCGCGCAACATATCCTCGATATAGGCAGTCCAGTTGCCGGCATCTGCCGTGGAACTGACCTGATACACCCGCACATCCGGCAGTACCGATTGCAGGGTCGCGGCGGTGCTCACCGGATGTGCGCTGTCATCCTCCCAGGTCAGGATAGCAGTGGGTATTTCCAGACGCTGCAGTTCCCGCAGGTCTGGCAGGTCGGATTGGGCAGCCCCCAGCAGGGCAGCGCGCAGCCAGGGCGGATGGGCCTGACTGATATGTTCCGAGACCGCCAGTGTCAGGGCCCGGCGCAGGGGTTTGCCGTGGGGATCCAGTCGCAGCAGGTTCAGGGCCAGTTTGCTGGCAGCGCTCAGCCAGCCAATGACGCCAGCCAACCGCCGGTATAAAACGGCCTGCCGGGGTCGGGTGCGCCAGCCAGTGGGTGGTAACACCAGGATCAGCCCGGCCACTTTCTCCGGGTGTTTGATGGCGGCGTGCAAGGCGGTGGCGGAGCCCATGGAGGCGCCGCCCAGAATCACTTTTTCGCCGGGAGCATACAGTTCGGCAATGGCCCAGACATCTTCCGCCTGTTTGTCCCAGCGGTAATCGCGGGGGTTGTCGCTGCCGCTGGATTCGCCGTGGCCGCGGGCGTCAAAGCGAATCAGGCGGGCCCGCCGGGACAATTGGGCGAAGTCCAGAATAGCGGCGGCGTCATCCGCTTCCATGCAGCCCAGCAAGCAGTGGCCCCAGATCAGCGGAATACCATCGCCGCTGACCTGTATCGCAAATTCGTTATCGCGCAGGGCTCGTAACTGCATGACCGGGCTATCCATCAATGTTCTCCGTGGTCGGTGGCGAGCGCCTGTAATTCCAGCATCGCTGTGGCGATACCGTCGCTGATCTTGCCGATATCGGGCAGGGCCTTCTTGCAGCCCAGGATCGAAAAATTGAGATTGCCCGCATAACTCCACACGGTGATGTTCAACCCCATGCCATCCATCAGCGGACCGATGGAATACAGATCGGTGACCACATTATCTTTGGCGCTCAGCACCTCGCCGGGACC
>JAPUKZ010000276.1 GCA_027295405.1 Gammaproteobacteria bacterium | reverse complement strand
GGTGGCCAGCGCCAGCGTATCGGTTTGGCTAGAGCGCTGTATGGCAAGCCGCGTTTTGTGGTGCTGGATGAGCCTAATTCCAATCTGGATGATGTCGGTGAGGCGGCCTTGCGGGCTTCTCTGCAGCAGATGAAGGAGGATGGGGTCACCGTGGTGGTGATTACGCATCGACCCAATATTTTGTCTGCAGTGGACAAGATTCTGGTCATGAAGGACGGTACCATCGCGGACTTTGGCCCGGCAGAGATGATCATGCGTAAATACCAGCAGGCGCCGGCCCAGCAGCGGCTGCCGGGCGGTAATGTCGGCTAGTCAAGCTGGCAAGTAGGGGAGTTCAGGTGAAAGAAGTACAGATAGTCAGCGATATGGCTCCACCCAGGCGTATCGGAATTATCATCGTGGCGATTACGTTTGGCGTATTCGGCATGTGGTCGCTGATCGCGCCCCTGGAAAGTGCCGCCCTGGCCCCGGGTATCGTGATGGTCAAGGGCAGTCGCAAGAATATTGAGCACTTCGAAGGGGGTATCGTGGCGGAGTTGCCGGTTCGTGATGGCGATACCGTGCAGCAAGGGGATTTACTGATTCGCCTGGATGACACCCAGGCCCGGGCCCAACTCGAGATCTCCAGGGGCCAGTTCTATGCGGTGAAAGCGCGTGAAGCCCGTTTGCAGGCAGAGCGGGACAACGCAGAGTGGGTCGATTATCCCGCACTGATTGCCGATAGCCAGGATCCCCGCGCCCAGGATGCGGTGCAAAGCCAGAACCAGGTGTTCAGCGCTTCCCGCAACGCACGTCTCGGTGAGATTGAGGTGCTGCAGCAGAAAATCGATCAATTGGGCGAACAGATCAAGGGTACCCGGGCGCTGAAGTTGGGCAAGGAAAAACTGGTCACCTCCTACGCCGAGGAGGTCAAGGATTTTACCGAGTTGCTGCAGGAAGGTTTCGCCGACAAGCAACGCTTGCGCGAGCTTGAACGCAGCCTGGCGCGCACCGAGGGTGAAGCCGCCGAACTCGTTTCCAGTATTGCCAGGTTGAAGATACAGGTGGGCGAGACGCGCCTGCAGATTTTGCAGCTGGAGAAAGAATTTCACACCGCAGTTGTCGCTGAATTGAGCAAGACACAAACAGAAACCTACGATCTTGAAGAGCGCATTCGTGCGGCAGCGGATCGCGCGGACCGCACGGAAATTCGCTCCCCCGCCAGCGGGGTGGTGGTGGGTATGGCAGTAACCACGATCGGCGAGGTGGTGAGCCCGGGGGAATCACTCATGTACGTGGTGCCACAGTCAGCGGAATTGATTGTCGAGGCGCAGGTGAATCCGGTGGATATAGACCGAGTGCACGGTGGCCAGTCTGCCGACATTCGCTTCTCAGCCTTTAAGAGCGCCACCACCCCGGTTATCGATGGCATTGTGGTCAGCATCTCCGCCGATGCCCTGACCAATGAGCAATTGGGCACCTCATACTATCTGGCGCGGGTTGAGCTCACGCCAGAGGGCGTCGAGATGTTGGCCGGTCTGACTCTGGTACCGGGCATGCCGGCGGAGGTGCTGATCAACACCGGCAGCCGCACCCTGTTCCAATACCTGACCCAACCTATCCGCAATGCCTTTGCCCGCTCACTGATCGAGGATTAACCCATGCTGCGCCAGCTGTCTTTACTGACCGTATTGATTTCTGTTGCCGGTCCGGTTTTCGCGGCCGCCACCGGTTTGTTCGAGATCTATACTCAGGCGCTGCAAGCCGACCCGCGCATCCCGATAGCCCAGCAGAAGGTGGAGGTGGGCAAGGCCCAGGCCGACAGCGCCTTCGGCGCCCTGCTACCCCAGGCCAGCTTCAGCGCCAGCCTGTCGGATAACGAAGTGCAGTTTGATTCCGACCTGGTTGAGGACCGGTCCTATAACGGTGAGCGCTACTCGGTGCAGGTTCGGCAAATGCTGTTCAACTGGAGAACCTTGTCCACCCGTGCGCGCACCAAACAGGTGGTGGCCCAGCGTGAATCCGAGTTACTGGACGTGATGAGCATACTGCTGGTGGACGTGTCTGAGCGTTATTTCCGGGTATTGCTGGCCCAGGGTGATCTGGAGCTGAAGCAGGCGGAGCTGGAGTTGGTGCAACAACAGTTGCGCCAAACAGAGGAGTTGTACAAGCGCAAGCTGGTCCGCATCACCGATCTTCTCGAGACCCAGGCCCGTGCTGACCGGGTGCGTACGGATTTGATCGAGGCGGAGAACAACGTGGCATTGGCGCGCGAATCCGTGTCCGAGCTGACCGGCACCACCGTGGGTGATCTGGCGCCTATCAAAGAGGATTTCACCCTGCCGCAGCTGGCCAACACTATGGAGTACTGGACCGGGCTGGCCACTTCCAATAACGCCCTGCTGGCCAGCAAACACGAAGCGGTGCTCGCGGCGGAGGAGGCGGTGGAAGAGCAAAAGGGCGGCCACTACCCAACCGTGGACCTGATATTGAGTGGGCAACGCTCGGATGTGGGTTTTGACAACCAGTCATCCCCAAAGCGCGACACCCAATATGTTGGCATCGATATTAACCTGCCGATCTATTCTGGCGGCTCCACCTCGGCGCGGGTTCGGGAGGCCTGGGCCCAGTACTATATTGCGCGCGAGGAAGAGGAGGCCGCCCGGCGTGAGGTGCTAAAGCGTACCCGTGAAGCCTGGCTGAATACACGCAGCAGTCGCCGGCGCATAGATTCTGCTGACCTGAGCGTGCAGTCTGCCGCGAAATCCTATGAAGCCATGAGCAAAAGCTTCACCTATGGCACCGTGACCGCCACCGATGTGCTGGAAGCCCTGCGTGGCCAAACCCTGGCGCAGCGGGATTACCAGGACGCGCTGTACAGCTACCTGGTGAACTGGATGGCACTCAAGCGTGAAAGCGGCAGCCTGGACGCGGATGGCCTGCGCCAACTTGACGACTGGCTGATCAGTAGTCATCTCTGAGTTTCCCCGAGGCTGGTAACCCTCGTCACTCATGAAGCTCGCGGTTAACATCCATTGTCTGCACCCGCCACTGACGGGTATTGGCCACTATGCGCGCAACCTGTTGCTGCAGCTGATGCAGGACCCCCGCATCGAGGAGCTGGTGGGTGTCAGCCATGCGGGCTGGCACTCGCGTGAGGAGCTGGCAGACATGCTGGCGACCAGTCGTGGCTACCCACCGGGCGAAAATGGCCCGGTACCTGAAAGCCTGCCCTTGCGCATGAGCCGCAGGCTGGCCCGGCGGCTGCCGGGTATGGGCCGGCTGCGGGCCTGGTTCAACCACCA
>JAPUKZ010000275.1 GCA_027295405.1 Gammaproteobacteria bacterium | reverse complement strand
AATTGAGCTTCACGGCGGCCTTGTCGAACATAGGTGCATTAATTACCGAGTTGGCCTTGAAAACGCCCAGGATGCCAACAGTCAGGTCCTGTCGAAAATCCCAGCTGTCTACGCTGGCCCTGCGGGTAACGATATTGACCGCGCCACCACTGGCGTTACGACCATAAAGCGTGCCCTGGGGCCCGCGCAAAATCTCCAGGCGCGCCACATCCACGCCCTCAAAACCAGAGCCGATGGAAGTGCCGACATAGACTCCGTCGAGGTAGAGCGCCACCGAGGGGTCCTGGGTGAGTTGCACGTCGTTCTGACCGATGCCGCGAATGAACATGCGCACGCTGGTGGGGGTATTGTTCACCGGGTTAACGAACAGGTTGGGTACATTGGCGCCGATGTCGGTCAGGGTGTCGATACCGCGGGTTCGCAGCATATCCTCGCCCAATACCGCCACCGAGATCGGTACATCCTGCAAAGACTGTTCACGCTTTTGTGCCGTTACCAGCACTTCTTCCAACATACCCTGTGCGTTGGCGGGAACCGCAAGCCACGGCGAGCTGACTGCCAGAGCCAGCAGCGTGAGTTTGAATTTCTCGGACAGATATAATGTATTGTTGTTGTACATGGTTTTTTCTCCTGCTTATAAAAAGGCGGTCAATGGTCAGGACGGGAGGCAGCGGGCTGCGTCACCGAAACGTTCAGGGTGTGTACCAAATGGGTGAGGTATAGGCCCGCTCCTGCAAAGTGAGCGGTACGTCCTCGGGTATGGTTACCCCGAACCGCGCAACCTCGTAGGTGGTCCAGCGGGGGGTGGGGATTTCTATCACCCGGGCGTAGTAAAAAGCGCGCTGGCCCGGGTCGAATTCCGGATCGGTCCAAACCGTTCCCAGTTGCGCCTCGCCGATGGTGTTGTAGTAGGTGGCGGTCTTGACATCCACCGTGTTGCCAACCGGCTTTACCTTGCCCCCACGCCCCGGCTTGCGGCCATCGGATAGCGCCACATTGAACACCCTTTCGTGTGAATCACCAGCCTTGTCCACCCAGCCTTTGACGATCTGGATGCGGTCTAAATTGGCGCCGTCCGGATCTTTGCCGGCAAAGACCAGGAAATGAGGCGCGGCGCCGGCTTTGGAGCTGGCTGGTAGGTCAGCACCCATGGGTACGCCTTTTTCATAACCGATGAGGGCCACATGGGGAGAGTGGGCATCGGATTCCAGGTAGTTCCAGCCGCCAAAAAACCTGACCGTCATGCGGGCGCCCGTGGTGGCGTATACTTCTTTGCGCTTCATCGCGTCAAACAGGGCTTCCCGGGTATTTTCGGTGGCCCACACAGCTGCGTAACCGGAGGCGCCCAGGTCGACATTACGGGTAAACGTAATGCCGTCTTTCCTGAAGAACGGGCCGCTGGAACGCGCTTCTGATCCCGGCAGATTGTCCGCGGCAACACCCCAGAAGTTATCTTCTTCTGCAACCGGCAGCCCGTGGGAGTCAGTACTTCCGATCATCCCGAACTTGAAGGGGTTAGTGCCGATGTCCTGCTCAAGCTGCAGGCCCCGCTTCAGTGCGGAACGCGCGTATTCGTACTGGTAATAAGAATCCTGGTGCTTGCCTTTCATGGTGTCCTGGTCCCAGCGCTCAAAGTCAGCGAACTCATCGTCCGGTGACAGAAAGGAGTGGGTTTCGGAGTCACCCTTGGTTTGGGTGACTTCCACCAGTGGCTCCCACCGCGCCCGCAGTGTGGCGTAGTCGCTGTCGATGCCATCCACAATTGCGCTGCCCCTGTCATCCGTGCGAGCGAAAAACTTGCCGGAGCTCAGATTGGAATTGTGGGGAATTGACAGTATCTGTCCGCCAGTGGATTCCTCGTACTCCGCCATATATGCCCAGAGGTCTTCGGGGTTCAGGCTGTCGAGCGCTGAAAATGGCACGCGTATGCCGGCCTTATCGGCGCCGTCCCGGTAGAGGACGTTTCTATGCAGATTCCCCTGTGGCGCTGAAGACCACTCAAAGCCGATCATCGCAGTAAAATTGCCCGGGTCGTTGTACTTGTCGGCCATATCGACAGAATAATCCCAGGCTGAGCGCACGTAGGGCTCGGCCAGCGCGGGGTCGAGCAAATTTATCCCTAAAAATGCGGCTGCCCCAATAATGATGGCGCTGCGCTCGCCATCTACGGCCTTTACCTGGGTCGCCTGGTACCAGCGTTTTCCGCCCGGCGTTGCCAACAGCGCGGGTTCGCCCTGGCGAATTTTAGAGGCGACACCGAGATATTCCGCGTGGTCAGACACCACCAGGAAGTCCAGAGGGCGATGGAGTTGAGCCACCATGCCGCCAAGCCGCATCTCGATCGCCTCACCGCGGGCGAAGCGATAACCAATTTCCGGCGTCATCTCAATACCGCCTGCGGCCGGCCCGGCGGTACCGGCATCCAGTGACAGGTAGGAGTGCAAATGTGTGTCACCCCAATAGACGTTCATGGGAAGGTTTTTGTTGGCGTAGGCTGATATAGTTTTTGCAGGTGGCTGCTCTGCCCAGCAGGGGGTTGCCAGGGCCAGGACCAAAATCAGGAACGAGAGTGCACAATTGAGAGTTCCGGTGTTCATAAGAGTCGCCTCGAAATAATGTTGCGAATTACAATAATATTGAAAATCGCGACTCTATCGCCTCCGTGCGGGCACGGAAAGAGTCGAAAACCGCGATAATTGGCGAGAAAATACGGCAGATGGCAATATGCCGTAAAATGGCAGGTCACCTGATTGAGGAAGAATAAAATTAGAAATAACAACAATATAGGATTGTTTGGACGCTGCAGAGAACTGCCTGGGTAGCCCGGACAGGACTCGCCGAGGTGGCGCGGGCAATATCATTAGCGGTGGAGGTAATTTCTGTACTCGTCGGCGACAATCCGGTTAGCATCTTGAAGGCAAAAAGATTTTGATACGATCGTGTCAGTGCCAGGTCTACCGGTAGCGGCGCCAATCCCTGATGCGGCGCCGGTTATCAAAGCGATCTTGCCATCAAGCAACATGTTCGCGTATCTCAAAATAATTACAGTAATCAGCAAAGCGCTCGCGAATCTGACCCGGGTTCAGGCCGAATTCTTCCGCACGGTAGCTGTGCCCGCCGTGTTTGTGTTGCGGGTGTTGCGCCATCCATTCCTGCAATGCGGCTGCGGTGGTATCGTCGGTGCTCTCGCCCAACTGGCGATAGATATCCAGCACGGCAGCCACCGGGTCGCGCACAAATTCGTCGAAATACATATCGATAAATCGATCGGGATGACGCTTGCGTACCGCCATGCCCCTGCTGAGGACGATATCCCACTGGCTGAGTTGGGAGGAACCGATTTGCTCGGGAGTAATTTCCGGCTCCTGCATCCGTCGCGTCGTTAACACCAGGTTGCTCACCGAGGGAATCAGCTTGACCGGGTCCCGGTGAGTCTGGATTATCGTGGCATCGGGAAAGGTCTCCAGCAACACATCCAGCGCCCACAGGTGGCTGGGGTCTTTGAGAATCCAGCGCTTGCCGCCATCGTTCATGCCGATCAACTGTAAGGTCTGGGCATAAAGATTGTAGGCATCTCTCATGTCCGCTCGATACAGCCACTGCTCGTAGCCGGGCACGCTGGCACTGGCCTGAAACGTGACGTTGGCAAAACTCTGCATGAAGAGCAGCCTGCACTCATCCACGCGCTCAGCACGCATTTCGTGAATTTTTTTAAGCTCAGGGCTTATCTCATTCAACATCCGTAGGGATTGTTCAACCTCCTTAAACCGCTCCTCGTCCTGCCAATTGCTTCTTGGTGGGCGCGGTTGAGGGTAGCTACCCAGCCAGTATTCCAAACCCTGATTGCCTACACGGGAAGCCAGCAGGCGGTGCAGAATAGTCGTACCAGTACGGGGCAGGCCGACAATGAAGAGGGGCTTTTCGATAGGCGTCTCCCGACAGGCAGGATGCTTCTTCAGCCCATCAATGGCGTAGAGACGACCCCGCAGGCAGTTGACCGCCATGGCCCAGGTCGAGAAACGGCCCGTATCGCCAAAATGGGCGGTCTCGTCATAGCTTTCCAGTAATACCCGCAAACCCTCGAGATAAGTCGGATCACCGAAATTGGCAAGGCCGGTCGCGGCCATCGCTTGCTCATGCAATCGCTCGATACCCTCGGAAAAACATTCCGGCAACTCCATCAGCTCGCGCCTTCCGCGCGCAGAGCCTCCTGAGTGAGCACCCGGGTTGTCACTCCGGCTTCGCCCTCGGCCTTGATCCAGCGCAGGGCAATACCGCCCCGGTCGTGACCGGCTGTATCGATCCAGTTTGGCAGGCCGGGATCATCCTTGGCGATATACAGACGGACTTTGCCATCGTCATCGACCCGGGCGTTGTCATGATTGTAGTGAGTGCGATAATCCATGTAGTCCAGCGACTCAAGCCAGTGATTGGTCACCTGTAGATTCCAGTACTCACACTGCGGCGGCGACAGCTCCACGACTAACACCTCTCCTTCCGCCAATTCGAAGTAGCCGTTGTTGTAGCGAGTATTGGGGTCGCCCTCCGCAAACGCCAGCAATGACGGGTCCAGCGGGTGAATCTGGTTGGTGTTGGCCTTGAAGGTGTTGGTCCAGTTCAGGAACTGGCCGACTACACCACCAATAAAAATGCCCGCCAGTTGCAGGGATTTTTCGAATACCTCAGCTCGCAGCGGTTCCGGGCATGTCCGCGCCTGCTCCCCCGCCAGGCATTGGATAGCGATGTTCGCGGGAGCATCCACTGCTCTGTTTAAGAGCGTTTGACGGATCAAAATTGAATTACTCTCAGCCAGTATCGGCAGCCAGTTTCCAGGTTTTTCCTCCCGACTAACCTGAATTTCGAAGTTGCCCATGGCATCCATCTCCAGGTCATTTAGCAGCAGATAGCCACTACACAGCAGGCCTTTACCCGAGCCCAGCCCGCCATAATAAGAACCGATGCCCACATTGTAGGCTTGCTCCCGATTGCCCCTGAGAACGTAGTCATGCTCACCGCTAATGGTGCAACTTCCGTAGAGAAAATCTGGATTGTCGCCGCCAATGCGTGGTGAAATATAGGAAATCTGCGGTCGCAACGGGTTGGGCCGTTCCACAAACCGCCCGAGGGCGTGAGAAGTAATACGCGCCAGGTATCGAAAACCTTCCGCAGTGTCCAACTCACTGTCGGGGGCGTTTCTCAGGATCTGCTGGCCCACGTTTTTGAGATTATCACAAAATTCATTCCAACTACTGTCATCAAAAATGTCGTCGCTCACGGTATACACCTTCAGTTAGCATTTTGGCTTGCTATTTATCGTGGTAAGTAGGCTTTCACGGGGCGCACCTCCACAATGTTGCAAAATACAATGATATTGATGGTCCTTAACCTTTCTCCTCCGCGCGGGCACGGAAAGAGCCAAAACATGAGACAATTGGTGCAAAAATATTCGGGTACCCTTGCACCGCTGAACGGTAGCTCACCTGGATCAGGAGGGGCAAGTTTATAAATAACAATAGTTTCAGTCTATTCGGGCGCTGCATATGTCTGCCTGGATAGGCCATATGGGCCTCGCGGGCGCCGCCCAGGCGTTGTTATTGGCGACCGTGGTAGTTTCTGTACGCGGCGGCAATCGGCGCGCCAATTTCCTGCTTGCCGGATTCCTGAGCCTGGAATCTCTCAAGCTTTTTGGTTTGTTCGTGCTCTACGAACCAGTGGCAATGTCGAATCGAGCGGGCCTGCTGTGGCTGCCGCTGAGTGTGCTCTCGGGTCCGGCCCTCTATCTATATATCAAAGCACTGGCAGAGCCTGATTTTCGGTTTCGCCCCGTCTACCTATTGCATCTGTCGCCATGGCTGGTTGTGCTGGCCATGATCGTTCTGTTGCAGGGCTGGCCTTCCGCCTGGGAGCCCATCGATGCTTTTTCATCCAGGAGTGGGGCGGAAGGCGCCGGGGCTGCCCCCCTGATCTTCATGCTTTCCGGTGGCATCCTGATCGCCTACATGATCATGGCAAAGCTCTGTCTGCGACAGCACTATGAACGGATGGAGCAGGCGCTGAGTTCCCTGAAAAATGTCAGCCTTCAATGGCTGCACTGGTTGGTGTTGGCGGGGTTGATATTTCGCGGGAGCCAGCTTGTGTTCATGATATTCTGGCAGTTCAGCGAGTTCGACATCATCGTGCACGACATCATCGATATGGGCGGCAATTTGATGTTTATCTATATAGTCAGTTTTGGCGGCCTGCGGCAGCCGTTGATTTTTTCCCAGGCCGTGTACCAGGCTGTCGCGGTACCGGAGTCGGATAAATTCAGAAAGTCCGGGATTGACGCCGCGCAGAGCGAGGAGATCTGGCGCAGCCTGCAGGATTGGATGGTATCCGATGAGCCCTACCTGGACCCGGATCTCAACTTATCCCAGCTGGCTGACTACCTGGCACAGACCAACAACGTGGTGAGTATGGTCCTCAACCACCATGCCGGCTGCAGTTTGTACCAGTATATCAATGGGCTGAGGGTCGAGAAGGCACAGGAACTGCTGGTAGCGCCGCAATGGCGCAAGCGCAAATTTTTGGAGATTGGCATGGAGGTGGGTTTTAACAGCCAATCCACCTTTTACAAGCACTTTAAGAATCGTACCGGACTGACCCCCCAGCAATACCGGCAGCAGGAGTCCGCCCCATCAATATAACGGTCTGGTAAAACTCCGCCAATAATTCGGGTTTGGCCCTTTTTGTTATTGTTATAGTTATAAAATACAACTATTATAGAAAGCAATTACTAGCAAAAATGGAGCAGATCATGGGTCAGCTTGAAAATCAGACAGCTATTATTACCGGTTCTGGGCGCGGTCTCGGTGCCGCGGTTGCGAAAGTGTTTTCCCGGGAAGGCGCCAATGTTGTTGTTCTGGATCTGATCGAGGAAAACGTGCACAGCACCGTGCAGGCAATAATGGATGAAGGCGGTAATGCGCTGGGCATGGCCTGCGATGTGGGCGACCGGGCCCAGGTGGATGCGGTGGTGAAGGCCACCGTGGAGGCTTTCGGTAGCGTGGATATCCTGGTCAATAATGCCCAGGCGGCGAATCCCTTCCAGATGTTTATTGATCACACCGAAGCGGATATCGACAGGGTCGTAAAGAGCGGCTTCTACGGCTCTGTCTACTTTATGCAGGCCTGCTATCCGATCATGAAGGGAAAAAGGGGCGGCAAGGTCATCAACATAGGCTCCGGCGCCGGCCTTGGTGGCCAATCCCCCTGGTCCATTTATGGCGCGGTAAAGGAAGGTATTCGGGGCTTGACAAAATGCGTTGCCATGGAATGGGCGGCGGATAATATTAATGTGAACCTGATAATCCCCGCGGCGGCTACCGATGGCTTCCAGTTATTGAGAGACACCGATCCAGATACCGCGGCAGAATATGAGAAGCAGATACCGCTGGGCCGCATGGGTGATCCGGAGCAGGATCTCGCACCGGCTTTTGTTTTTCTGGCCAGCTCAGCCAGCGATTATGTCACTGGTCATACTTTGAGCTGTGACGGCGGATCCATATTGCATACCTGATAACAGGACTCTGAAAAATGAACAAACGCTTCGACATGCCGTACCCCTACGGTTGGTTCCAAGTGGCACTCTCACAAGACCTCGCCGCCGGAGAATCCAGACCGCTGCGATATTTTGGCGAGGAAATGGTGCTGTTTCGTACCGAGGATGGTCAGGCCAAAATCCTGGACGCCTACTGCCCGCACATGGGCGGACATTTGGGCTACGGCATCAGGAAGGAGCCGGGCCAGGGCGGTGAAGTTCGTGGCGATACCATTGTTTGCCCCTTCCACGGTTGGCGATTTAATGGGGAGGGGCAGTGCGAGGAGATACCCTACGCGACGCATATGCCACCCAGGGTCGCCGACAAGCAATGTGTTATGAAAAGCTGGCCGGTACAGGAAAGGAACCAGATGATCTGGATGTGGTACCACCCCCACAACGAACCACCGCATTATGAAGTCGAAGCAGTGGAAGAATTCGATCCCGAAAATGGTGAATGGGGCGAAATGGAAATCCACACATTCAAAGTGAAAACTCACTGCCAGGAAATGGCGGAGAACGGCGCGGATCCAGCCCATTTTCGCTATGTACACGGCGTGGCCGAATTTCCTGCATCGTCCATGGGGTTTGACGGTGGGCACCGGCGCCAGGGCAAGGTCGATGCGCCCATGGAAACCCCCAGGGGCGTGGTGGATGGCTCTATCGAGTTTGTCTGCAATGGCCCGGGCCAGTCCTACACGCGTTTCAGTGGAATATGCGAGACGGTGGAAATGGGCAATGTGACCCCGATCGATGAGGAATACGTTGAATACAACGCGATTTTTATCCAACCCAGAGCCGACGAAGAAAGTGCGAGCGCTGGGGTGGCAAGGGCCATCATCAAGGATATCTGCCGCCAGATCGAGGAGGACAGTATCATCTGGGAGCACAAGCTGTACCGGGAGAAACCCATGCTCTGTGATGGGGATGGCCCGATCGCAAAGTTCCGGAAATGGTATAGCCAGTTTTACGTCGAGTAAGATTCAGGGGGCGAACAGTGAGCGCATTCAAAGACATCGAAGTAATTGACCTGCTGCTGGGAATTCCCAACAGCGATGACCGCTCGGAGTGGTACCAGAGCTTTGCACCCATGCTGCTGGATGAAGAGAGCCGGCAGATGTTTAAAATGCCGGCCCAGTACATGTTCAAGGATATTCCTGATTTGTCCAATACGGGCGACACCATTGCCTATACCCTGGAGCAGATGGACAAGCATGGCATCAGCCGCGCAATGCTGGGCATCGACGATGAGAGCCCGACCCATTTGGCGGCGCTGGAGCAACAGCCGCAGCGATTTTTTGCCGCCTATGAGGCCAATGCCAACCGCGGTATGGACGAGGTGCGAAAAATCAAGCGCCTGCATGCCCAGCAGGGCATCAAAGCGGTCACCGCGTTTCCCTCCGGCTTGTGTCCGCAGGTACCGATTAATGACAAGCGCTGGTACCCAATTTACGCCTGTTGTGTGGAGCTTGATATACCGTTTTGCCCTTGTGTGGGCGTGCCGGGCCCGCGCGTGCCAATGGAGCCCCAGAGGGTGGAACACCTGGATGAGGTGTGCTGGTTTTTCCCGGAGCTGAGGATTGTCATGCGCCACGGCGCGGAGCCCTGGACCGACCTGGCCATCAAATTGATGATCAAATACCCCAATCTGCATTACATGACCAGCGCCTTCGCCCCCAAGCACTACCCCAAAGAAATCATCGACTACGCCAATACCCGCGGTGGCGACAAAATACTCTACGCGGGCTACTTCCCCATGGCCCTGTCTCTGGATCGTATTTTTAGCGAGTTACAAAATGTACTGTTTCGCGAGCATGTCTGGCCGAAATTTCTGAGCGAGAACGCCAGGCGGGTGTTCAAGCTTTAGCTCCGAGCGCGGCCAAATCGTCAAACGCCGTTTCGCCATCCTTTGATGTCATGTCGTGAGTGTATGTGGATCGGTCAATCTCTGTGGAGAAATTTCCGCCGGTTGCCATCCGCCAAGCAGGGTTTGCCCATCCAGGGCGTAAACCGGCTCGCCCAGCTCACATATCAGATTGAGGCTGCGGGTAACTTTTCCGGTCAGGGACTGTGGTGGTCTGGAGCACAACAGGTGGACAGCCTCCGCCATGGTATCCAGGGGTTCGATGACCTCAGCTGGCATATCCGGGTAGTACTGCTGCTGGGCAGGGGTGGCCACCGATGCCTGTGGCGCCAGGGAATTGAAGGCGATGTGGCGCTGAAAATATTCCTGAGCCAGACCCGCCGTGGCGCGATCAAAGGCGGCCTTGGTGGCGCCGTACATCATGGGGACAGTCCTGGTGGCATCACCGGGGTCTATTACCCGCGGCAGTCGGGAGGCAGCGGAGGAGATATTGATCACCCAGCCCTCGCCCCGCCTCAGCATGGCCGGTAACGCGGCCTGAATCAGCTTAAGGGGCGCCAGAAAGTTTGCCTCGGTAATCAGGTGCATACGCTTGTAGCTGGTGTCTTCGAAGCTGTGGTAAAAGTTGGCGGCAGCGTTGTTCACCAGAATATCCACCCGACCAAAGGCGTTTTCCACCTTCTGTACTACCTGTGCATAATCCTGTTCGGGATCAGTCAAGTTGACTACCAGCGGCAGGGCTTCGCCACCCGCCGCACTGATCAGGTCTACGGTTTCCTCCAGCGAGCCAGGGATTCGGGTGTCGTCTGCTCGCAGGCTACGTGCCAGCAATGCAACCTTCGCGCCCTCGCAGGCGAGCCGTTGTGCAATACCCACACCAATTCCACGGCTGGCGCCGGTGATAATCGCAACCTTGCCTTCGCAGGCCGGAGTTTTTTTAACCATTGCTTGTTAACTCCACATACCTTGCCAGATACTCTTACTCGGCATCAAACTGGATTGGCATCGCCGTGATGCCATTGATGAAACTTGATTTTAGATACTCGACCTCACCGGCGAGGCGGGGGTTGCGTAGCCGCGGTAGTAGCTCAGAAAAAACAATTTTCAGCTCCAGTCGCGCCAGCCGATTGCCCAGGCAAAAATGTTCACCGAAACCAAAGGCCCGGTGTGTGCGAGCCAGATCAACTCGCTGTGCCCGGGTGATATCGAAATCATCGGCATCCGCGCCGAACAGATCTTTATCACGGTTGGCCGCATGGTAGAACATCAGGATCTTGTCGCCTTGCTTGATGTGTTGGCCGCTGAGCTCGATATCTTCCATCGCGGTGCGGCGCATCATGATAAAGGGCGGGTTGTAGCGTAGCATTTCTTCGATGGCTTCCTCTATCAGGCCCGGATCGTCAACCAGCTGTTGCAGTTGATCAGGGTGCTCCATCAATAGTCGCATGCCATGTGATGTCATAGTGCGTGTGGTTTCGATACCGCCGACAATCAGGATCAGGAAGAACCAGCAGAATTCCTCGTCGGTCAGTCCTTCCTCCTCGACGACACCGTCCAGCAACGTGGCTATGATACTGCCGGGCTGTGGATTACTGCGATGCTGCTGAGCGAGCTTTGTCGCGTATTCGAATACCTGCATTGCACACAGAGTGCGTTCTTCCTCGGTGGCATCAGGATCGGTGGTGGTGGTATGGACCCAGTCATACATCAGGTGCCGGTCTTCCTGTGCTATGCCCATTAGTTCGCAGATAGCGATCAGTGGCAGCGCCGCCGCTACTTCGCTCACAAATTCACATTCTCCCTTGCTGGCGACCTTGTCCACGATTTCCTTCGCCACTTCCCTGAAGCGCGCCTCGTACACGGCGACGGCGCGCGGAGTGAATGCGGCGCGCACAATATTTCGATAACGCAGGTGTTTCGGAGGGTCCATGTTGATGATTTGCATCCGCAATGCGTCTTTTTGCCCGGCGTCCAAATCCTCATTGATCGCCAGCTCTGCTTCGCTGGAGAATATCGCCGGATTGGTGGAGATAAAGTCGATGTCCTCCTTTCTGGTGATGGCCCAGAAATCTTCGTCTAGCACCGAATCATGCTGTTTGGACACCGGGCAATGAATGCGCAGGGTAGCGAGATCATCAAAGGGAACGCCGTTGCTGTAGCTGTTCGGATTGACCAGGTCAAAATGGGGGCATTTATTCATGATGTGAAACCTCTCTGGTTACGCCGATGACTTTGTTGCGCGTATCGGCTTGCTATTGAATGCTTGCATTTTAAACCAAAATAGTTATAAACTACAACTAGTATATTATACAATTAATGTGAGGCAAGATGATGCCAGTAGAAGCGCCCTATTTATTGACGGGACGAGTTGCTCTGATCAGCGGCAGTAGTCGGGGAATCGGTGCGGCGATGGCTGTTGATTTTGCTGAAGCTGGCGCCAGGGTGATTGTCACCGCGCGCCAACAGGAAAAAGCAGACGCTGTAGCGGCCAATATTCGCGAGGCGGGCGGTGAGGCAGAAGCTTATGCTTACGACGCTTCTGTACCTGCTGCGGGCGCTCGACTTGTCGCAGCTATTCATCGTGATATTGGTCAATTGGATATCCTGGTCAATAATGCCGCCATCCTCCGCCCTCATGTTATCGCAAAACTCTCCGAATCTGAGTTTGATGAGATTTTCGCTGTTAATACGCGGGCCGCAGTGTTTCTGTGCCAGGCCTGCAGGCCGCTGCTTGAGCAGAGCGCAGATGCTGCGATAGTTAACATAACTGCCGCAGGCGCTCACAGTCCCATGGAAGGTATCGGTGCTTACTGTGCTTCCAAGGCGGCCATGGTCAATTTCACCCGCACACTGGCGCGAGAGTGGACCGCCAGTGGAATTCGGGTCAACGCACTGACGCCCGGTTCGGTGGCCACAGACATGATATTGCCGACAGACCCGGCCCGCCGAGCAGAGTTCGAGAAAAACATGGCCAGCCAGAACCTGATGCAACGCCTGGCGGACCCGGTGGAGATCGCACGCGCCGCACGTTTCCTGGTCAGCCCGGCTGCGTCTTTTATTACCGGGCAGACCTTGATTGTAGATGGGGGTTTGCTGGCATGATGACTGCACATCCTGCACTAAACACCTCGTTGTGCCAGCTCACGGGTATCAAATACCCGGTGGTGCAGCCGGGCATGGGCTGGGTGGCCGATGGCCGCCTTACTGCCGCGACCGCCAATGCCGGTGGCCTGGGCATCATTGGTTCAGCCACCATGAGCCTTGATCAATTGGTGGAGGCCGTGGCCTATGTGAAAGACCACACTACGCAGCCCTTTGGCGTCAACCTGCGTTCAGATTCCCCCGACGTATTTGAGCGGGCCCATATAATGATAAAAGAGGG
>JAPUKZ010000274.1 GCA_027295405.1 Gammaproteobacteria bacterium | reverse complement strand
GCAGGCTTCTTCAGCGCGGCATAAACTGGCCAGTTCCGGCAGAGGCGCGCAATCCCCGTCCATGCTGAACACCCCATCCACAACCACCAACCTGGCGGACTCTACTGGACGCGCCTGCAGTTGTGCGCCGAGTTTTTGCGTGTTGTTGTGTGGAAAGCGCCGGAAACGAGCGCCGCTGAGCAAACCACCGTCCAGCAATGAAGCGTGATTTAGCCGATCTTCAAAAACAAAATCACCCTTGCCCAGCAAGGTGGTCAACACGCCCAGATTGGCCATGTAACCGCTGCTGAATAGCAGCGCCCGCTCACGACCAGTGAACTCCGCAAGAGCCTCCTCCAACTGGTGATGAACAACACTATGTCCCACCACCAGATGCGATGCGCCACTTCCAACACCAAAATCCGCAGCGGCACGCTGCAGCGCTGCGATCAGGTCGGGATGGCTGGCGAGACCCAGATAATCATTACTGCAAAAGCAGAGCAGCCGTTTTCTGTCGACGACCACCGCGGGGCCCTGCGCCGACTCCAGGCTTAGACGGTGCCTGTACAGCGCCTGTTGCTGGCGTTGCTGCAAGCGCGACTGCAGGCGCTGCTGCACTACATCCACAGGTGTACCTCGGTACACTAACTGGCCGCTGCTGCATCGTAGAAACGGGGGTCTGGTGCGCTCATCTCCCTCGCTTGCGGACGGATTCCAAGACGCCCGAACAGCGCCATATCCTGGTTCGCCCGGGGGTTGGCCGTGGTGAGCAATTTCTCGCCGTAAAAAATGGAGTTGGCCCCGGCAAAATAGGCCAGGGCATGCATCTCTTCATTCATCTCCTCGCGCCCGGCGGACAGGCGTACATGCGATGCTGGCATCAAGATCCGCGCCACCGCGATGGTGCGCACAAACTCGAAGCTGTCCAGGTCTTCCTGCTCCGCCAGCGGGGTGCCCGCTACCCGCACCAACATATTGATGGGCACACTCTCCGGGTGTTGTGGCAGGTTCGCCAATTGCAGCAGCAAACCGGCGCGGTCGCGGACACTCTCGCCCATACCCACAATGCCCCCGCTGCAAACTTTCATGCCGGCGTTGCGCACATGTCGCAAGGTCTCCAGTCGATCCTGATAACTGCGGGTGGTAATGATTTCGCCGTAAAACTCGGGCGAGGTGTCCAGGTTGTGGTTGTAGTAATCCAGACCAGCTGCCGCCAATTCTGTGGCCTGGTTTTCGCTCAACATACCCAGCGTCATACAGCTTTCCAAACCCAGCTCTGCAACCCCCTTCACCATGGCGACCAGCCGGGGAATATCGCGATCCTTGGGCGAGCGCCAGGCCGCGCCCATACAGAAACGGGTCGCGCCACTGGCCATGGCCGCCTGCGCCTGCTGCAAGACCTGCTCCACCTGCATCAATTCCTCTGTCTCCAGTCCGGTATCGTAGCGGGTACTTTGCGGGCAGTACTTGCAATCCTCGGGACAGGCGCCGGTTTTGATGCTCAGTAGTGTGCTGATCTGCACTTCATTGGGGTCAAAATACTGCCGGTGCAGCGTGTGGGCGCGGAACAATAAATCATTAAAGGGCAGCTCGAACAGTGCTTCAACTTCTGCCGGTTGCCAGTCGTGGCGGATCTCGTGCATAGCTTATGTACTATAGTTGTGGATAGACACGATAGTTTAAATCTCGACTCCAATTTGTCAACCCACATGGACGTGTATGGTTAACAAGTATCTGGAATGGCTGCTGGACCAGCTGGCGCCCTGCAGCTGCCAGCTGTGCGGACAGGCCACCGGAAGACCGGTGGCGCTGTGTGAGCCCTGCCAACGCTCCCTGGCCTGCAACAGTAGCGCCTGCCCCAACTGCGCCCTGCCGAGCGCCGAGGCGGGTGAACTGCCCTGTGGTCATTGCCAACAACAACCCCCGGCATTTGCCAGCACCACCGCCCCCTACCTGTACACCCAACCGGTTGACGGCTTCATCAAGCAACTCAAGTTTTCCGCCGACCTGTGCCAACTGCCAGTATTGGCGGAACTGATGAGCCGACCCATGGCCCAGGCACTGCGCCGGCACGGCAGGCCCGATCTGCTGGTTCCGGTACCTCTGCACTGGCGGCGGCAGTGGCGGCGGGGCTTCAACCAGGCCAGTTTGCTGGCCCGGCAACTGCGCCATCACCCGCTGCTGCGGGACTGGTCACTACAGGTAGATGATCGGCTCTGTACCCGGCGCCGCGCCACCGTTGCCCAACACGGTTTAGCGCCCGAGCAGCGGCGCCACAATATCCGGCAGGCGTTTTCCTGCCGCGAATACGTCAGCGATCTGCACGTGGTTATCGTGGACGATGTGATGACCACCGGCGCGACCGTCGAGGCGCTGGCGCGGGAGATCCTGAACCAGGGCGCCAGGCGGGTTGATGTGTGGTGCTGCGCACGCACCCCGGCACCCACAGACAGTATACCATCCGGCCAGTGCAAACCCTCGGCCGTTACACCATACTAGGGGGCCTCTGAACCAGAGGCCCCCAAATTGCCTCAACACAACCAAGGAATATTGTGTGAAGGTCACGACCCTACTGTTGCTATGGCTGATTTCAGTCCCACCGGTGATCGCCGATTCCCTGCTTGTCGCCACCGCAGCCAATTTCAAACCGACCCTGCAAAAGCTGCTACAGGATTTTGACAGCACCGGGTCGCAATCCATCCGCGTCAGCAGCGCCTCCACCGGAACCCTGTACGCGCAAGCGATCCACGGCGCCCCCTTCGACATCCTTTTGGCTGCCGATACGACCCGCCCCCAACGCCTGGAGGCCGAAGGCCACGCGGTGGCTGGCAGTCGCGTAACCTACGCCATCGGCCAACTGGTACTGGTGTACCAACCGGCCCTGAGTGCATTGGCAGAATCCGGCCTGGAAGAAATTTTGAGCCGTCCCGGACTGAGCCTGGCGATTGCCAACCCCGAGCTTGCACCTTACGGCCAGGCCGCCGCCCAGGTATTGGCCCGGCGCAATCTCCAAGCCCCCCAACGAAGTTTGCTGCATGCCAGTAACGTCTTGCAGGCCTACCAGATGTGGTTCAGCGGGGGCGCAGATACTGCCCTCGTCGCAAGATCGCTGGTCAGCGAGAACTACCTGGTGGTGCCCACCCAGTGGTACACCCCGCTGGAACAGCAAGCGGTGCTGATGCAAATCGGGGCCAGCAAGCCGCTGGCCCTGGAACTGATGCATTATCTGCAATCGGAGCGAGCGCAAACGATTATCGCGCAACATGGCTACCTTATTGAGGGCCCCGCCGGTGGTTGATATCAATGTGATATGGCTCACGATTAAACTGGCCGGCGTTACCACCGGGTGGCTGTTGCTACTGGGTACGCCGCTGGCCTGGTGGTTGGCACGCGGGCAGAGCCGGGTACGCACCGCGATTGAAGCCCTGGTGGCCCTGCCCCTTATTCTCCCTCCCACGGTGTTGGGTTTTTATCTGCTGATTGCATTTGCGCCGCAGTCGGCACTGGGCGAGCTGTGGCAACAGCTTACCGGCTCGCGACTGGCTTTCACCTTCAATGCACTGGTCATTGGTTCTGTCATCTATTCGTTGCCGTTTGTGGTACAGCCACTACGGGCCGCGTTTTGGCAATTGCCGGAAAGCCTGCTGGAAGCTGCCGCGGTACTCGGTGCCAGTCCGCTGGACTGCTGGGTCAGCGTGGTTGTACCCAACTGTCGGCACAGTTTCCTGACCGCGGCCAGTCTCGGCTTTGCCCACACGGTCGGAGAGTTTGGTGTTGTGCTTATGATAGGCGGCAATATACCCGGCGAAACCCAGGTGCTATCCATTGCCCTGTACGACCGGGTGGAGGCTCTGCACTTCAACGAAGCTCATAGCATGGCGGGGGGCTTGATGCTGTTTTCCTTCATCATGCTCTACCTCCTGTACCGGCACGGCCATCAACAGAGCTGGAGAATCCAGTCTTGAACAGTCTACACGTACGCCTGCAGCTGCAGCGGAAATCCGGATTCCAGCTGGAACTGGACAGTTGCATCCCCGGCACCGGTTTCAGCGCTGTCTACGGCCCCAGTGGCTGCGGCAAGACCAGTTTGCTGTACTGCCTGGCCGGACTGATACGGGCGGGCAGCGATAGCGAAATACGCTTCGGTGAGCAAATCTGGCAGCGCGGGGATCAGTTTTTGCCCACCCACAGGCGCCGGGTGGGATTGGTCTTTCAGGATGCCCGTTTGTTTCCGCACCTCAGCGTCGACGGCAACCTGGCCTATGCTGAAAAGCGGCGTCATCCCGCTACCGGTCCCAGCCGCGACCAGGTGTGCGAGTGGTTGCAGTTGCAAAACCTGCAGGGCCGGCGCAGTAGCGAGCTCTCCCGCGGCCAACAACAACGGGTTGCCATCGCCCGGGCTTTGCTCGGCGCGCCCGACATACTGCTGATGGACGAACCACTGGCCAATATCGATCTCGCCAGCCGCAGCCAGATACTGGGTCACCTGGAACGCCTGCAGCGGGAGAGCCAGCTGCCGATTGTTTACGTCAGCCACGACATGGAAGAAATTGCCCGTCTCGCCGACTGGCTACTGGTGATGCAGGAGGGGCGGATAATCGCCGAAGGCCCCATGCTGGACCTGTGTTCCCACTTGCAATTGGCCCTCGCCCACGAGGAACAGGCCGCCGCAATCGTCACCGCCTCAGTGGTGAAGCAGGATCGGGAGTACGGTCTCACTGAGCTGTCCCTGGAGGGTCAAAGTGTGACCGTTACCACCGTGGATGCGGCCCCGGGAACCCGTATGCGCCTGCGCATACCGGCACGGGACATCAGCCTGTGCTTGAATCGGCCCGAACAAACCAGCATCCTCAACGTCTTGTCCGCGCGCATCGTGGAAATTGAGGCCACCGGTTCCAGCAAACTGCTGGTGCGCCTGCAACTGGGTGAGCAGTATCTGTTGGCCCGCCTGACCAGAAAATCCATCGCTGCCCTGAGGCTGACCCCCGGGCAGCAGGTATTCGCACAAATCAAGACGGTGGCTTTACTATCCCATGTCCAATCCTGATCCCCGGCAGGGGCACCCCTACGACGCCCTGACCCCGGACCGGGTGATCGAATCCGTGGAGAGCATGGGCTTTGCGTGTGACGCCCGGTTGCTGGCCTTGAACAGTTATGAAAACCGGGTTTACCAGGTGGGTCTGGAAGATCGGGAGCCGGTAATAGCAAAATTCTATCGGCCCGAACGCTGGAGCAACGAGCAAATCCTGGAGGAACACGCCTTCAGCCTGGAACTCCAGGCAGCGGAGATTTCTGTGGTGGCACCCATGGCCGACGACAACGGCGAGACTCTGCATACCTACCGGGAATTTCAGTTCGCCCTGTTCCACCGCCAGGGCGGGCACCCGCCGGAGCTGGACAAGGACGATAACCTGCTGGTGCTGGGCCGCACTCTGGGCAGGATGCATGCGGTGGGCGCGGCCGGCCGGTTCGTACACCGGCGCGAATTGAGCGTCCAACGCATGGCGGTGGACAGCTACCAGTACCTCAGCGAACACTATATCCCACAGGAGCTACAAGCCGCCTATGTCAGCCTGTGCGAGGACTTGCTGCTGCGCATTAACGCGTGCTACCAGCCATCAGGTGGGATTCGCGTGCACGGCGATTGCCATGTGGGAAATATCCTGTGGCGTGATGACACCGCCCACTTTGTCGACCTGGACGACTGCTGCACCGCACCGGCCATACAGGATATCTGGATGTTCCTCAGTGGCGATCGCCAGCAACAGCTTCTGCAACTGAGTGTGTTTTTGAAGGGATACCTGGAATTCTTCGACTTCCAGGCTGGCGAACTCCGCTGGATCGAAGCCCTGCGCACCCTGCGCATCATGCACTATGCCGCGTGGCTGGGGCGGCGCTGGTCAGATCCCGCATTTCCGCGCGCTTTCACCTGGTTTAACGACGCCCGCTACTGGGCCGACCACATTCTGGAGTTGCGGGAGCAACTGGCCGCCTTCGACGAGCCGGTGCTGGAGTTGATCTGACGCCGACTAATCTCTGGTGCTGGGAAAGAGCAAGGCCCGCAGCCAGTTAATGAGGCTATTGTGGCCCAGGAGCGTGCGTTCTAACGCATCGTAGAACTGCTCCAGCTGTACCGGCTCGGCAAAGTAATCTGCCCGGGTCTTAAAGCCCCGTTCCGGGTCGAGTTCCCTAACCACATGTGCCGGATTGCCCGCCACCACCATATTGGGGGGTACATCCCGGCTCACCACGGCATTGGCGCCGACGACACTGTTTTCCCCGATGCTGACTCCTTTCAGTATCACACAGTGGTCCCCCAGCCAGACATTGTCACCGATATGCACCGGCGTCACCTTTTCGCTGCGTTCGGTGCGATCATAAATTCCGTGCCAGTCAGAGTCGGTGATGTAGACACTGTTGGCTATCATGACGCTGTCGCCAATGACGATCTCATCAGAGGCACTGATACGGGTGCCCGGGCTGATCAGCACATAGTCGCCCACGGTAATGCGCCCGCTCTCAGGATCGCGACCCCAGACTCCCAACTTCACCCGTTTGCTGGGCTCACCGATGATGGTCACGCATTTGCCAATGTTGATATTCGGCCCATCGATCGAGACATACCAGGGTTTCATGATGGTGTGATGCGGTCCCAGCGAATCACAGGCGGGACGCAGAAAGTGTTCTGCGTACCATTGCCGGAACCGGAGATAGACCTTTTTCACCCAATAGGGCCTTAAATCCTTGCGCATACCTTCTTGTCACCGTGATGAAACTTGATGATGGCAGCCTGCAGGAACACAATCAAACAACAGTCATGAACGGATTTAATCAACAGTCATGAACGGACTTGATCAACAGTCATGAACGGACTTAATCAACAGTCATGAACGGAATTTGTTAACAGTGATGAACGGATATTATCAACAGCCATGCGCGGCCATTCAAGCCCGGTAAGCAGCGACCAACGCCACTGTCACCCGCGCCTGGGCAAGTTGGTCAGTAGGCACCTGGGCAACGAGCACAGACGCCCCATCGCCGCACACACCCGCGCTGCCTTTGAGGCGATCAGGCACACGGTGGAGCAGCGCGCCGCCCCACTGGTGTTCGATTCCTTCTGCGGCACGGGCATGAGCACCGCCCTGCTGGCCCAGCGTCACCCGGATTGTCTGATCATCGGTATCGATAAGTCCGCCCATCGAATCAACAAGCACTCAGCGACAGCCCCACCCGACTACCTGCTCGTACGAGCCGATTGCGGAGATTTCTGGCGCCTGGCGCTGGCGGCCGGATGGGCGCTGCAATGGCATTACCTGTTTTACCCCAATCCCTGGCCCAAACAGAGCCAACTGCAACGCCGCCTGCACGGCTCGCCCGAGTTCAGCAGCCTGCTGGCTCTGGGCGGATGGGTGGAACTGCGCAGCAACTGGCAGGTCTATGTAGAAGAATTTGGCAGCGCCCTGCATCTGGCAGGCCACCCCGCCTGGGTGGATAGCCCCGAGGTAGGAGTACCCGTGAGCCTGTTCGAGCGGAAATATTTACACAGCGGTCACCCACTGTGGCGCTGCCGGTGTAAGCTGAATGACAGTGCCCGGCTGGCAGGTGGCGGGCTGATAGGAGGTGCGCAACATGTCCAGGACTAACTCCGATCCGGTATGGGATCGTATTCTCGCGGAAACCGAGCTTGAGGTGGCCAAGGAGCCCATTCTTGCCAGCTTCCTGTACGCGACAATCCTCAACCACAACGATCTGGAATCGGCTTTGAGCTTCCACCTCGCCAACAAATTGGACAGTCCCACTATCTCCTCCCTGTTGCTGCGGGAGGTGATCGCCAATGCCTTCGACTCCTGCACCGATATCGGCAGGTCAATTCGCAGTGATTTACTGGCGATCGAAGAACGGGATTCTGCGTGCAACAGCCTGGCCATACCGTTCCTGTACTTCAAGGGCTTTCACGCACTGCAAATACACCGCGTTGCGCACTGCCTGTGGGGCTCAGGCAGGGAAACCCTGGCTCTGTTCTTCCAGAACAGGATGTCCGGTGAATTCGGGGTCGACATTCACCCCGCCGCACGCTTGGGCTACGGCATTATGCTGGACCATGCTACCGGACTGGTGATCGGTGAAACTGCGGTGGTCGGCAACAATGTCTCGATCCTGCAATCGGTCACGCTGGGTGGAACTGGCAAGGAGGACGGCGATCGCCATCCCAAGGTCGGGGCAGGCGTGCTTATCAGCGCCGGTGCCAAAATTCTCGGCAATATCCGCATCGGGGAAGGCGCCAAAGTCGGCGCTGGCAGCGTGGTATTACAGGATGTACCGCCCCACACAACGGTGGCTGGCGTTCCCGCCAAGGTGGTCGGCCGGCCGGAATCCGACCAGCCCGCGCTGGAGATGGATCACCGCTTCAACTGCGATTAGTGCCCTGTCTTGTGTGTCGCATCCTTTCAGCGTGCCAGACAGGGCCCTAACCGTTCTCGTGGTATTGGGGCGAGAGCTCCTGCACTGCCTCGACAAACGCGCCCACATGATCGGGGTTCACTTCCGGCGTAACGCCGTGACCCAGGTTGAACACGTGACCGCTACCCTGGCCAAACCCCGCCAGTACGCTGGCAACTTCCTCGCGAATTCGGGTGGGAGACGCATACAGCATGGTCGGGTCCATATTGCCCTGCAGGGATACCGCGGTACCCACCCGACGCCGGGCACCGGCCAGGTCTGTGGTCCAGTCCAGACCCAGGCAATCGGCACCACTGTCTACCATGGCCTCCAGCCACTGGCCGCCGTTTTTGGTAAACAGGATCACCGGTACCCGCCGGCCCTCGCTTTCGCGGGGTAGCTGGCTGATGACACGGGTCATGTAGGACAGGGAAAAATCCCGGTAGGCGGCGTGCCCCAGCGCCCCGCCCCAGGTATCGAATATTTGCACGACCTGCGCACCCGCCTCTATCTGGCAGCGCAGGTAGTCCGCCACGGAATCCGCCAATACGCTCAACAGCTGGTGCATCAGCTCCGGTTGATTAAAGGCGAACGCTTTTACCTTGCGAAAATCCTTGGACGAGCCCCCCTCCACCATATAGGTCGCCAGCGTCCAGGGGCTGCCGGAAAATCCGATCAGGGGCACGCTGCCGTTCAGCTCGCGGCGAATAGTGCGTACCGCATCCATAACGTAACTGAGATCCTGCGCCGAATTAACTACCGCGAGCGCTTCAATATCCGCAGCGCTATCCACTGGCTTGCGAAATCGCGGCCCTTCGCCTTCCTCAAAATACAGGCCCAGACCCATGGCATCCGGGATAGTGAGTATATCGGAGAACAGGATGGCGGCATCCATGGGATAGCGCCGCAGCGGCTGTAGAGTCACCTCGCAGGCCAGCTCCGGATTGGTGCACAGGTCCATGAAAGACCCAGCCTGCGCCCGGCTGGCGCGGTATTCCGGCAGGTAGCGGCCGGCCTGGCGCATCATCCACACCGGGGTGCGGTCCACGGGCTGGCGCAGCAAGGCCCGCAACAAGCGATCATTCTTCAACCCGGTCACAGGGCCACCACAGCGTTCATATAGTCATACCAGACAGATTCGGCGGAGCATTGTACGTTTTCGGGCCGCTGCCAGCCAGTATTGCCTGCATTTCAGAGCCGTCGCCATAGCGCGGCAGCCACCCGCCCGCCAGTGACTGTTTTGGCAATAGTTGGCTTTCTGGCAAAACCGGCCCGATTTGTATAGAATTGCCAGCCCATTTTCCCCGTAGTGCTTATATCAGTGACAATTATTTAGCCATCGCCCATCCGCACCCTGTGACTACCTCACTGTAGCCTGATTAAATGAACGCTTACAGCCGCCGCTTTTGGAGCAGCCACCTATGAATGTGAATGACAAACTACAAGCCCTGTCCCGCCCCGGACGACAGGGCCTCTACGATCCGGCGAATGAGAAAGATAGTTGCGGCGTAGGCTTTGTTGCAGACATGAAAGGCCGGGCCAGCCATGACATCGTCATTAAGGCGGACCACGCCCTGCGCCGCATGAATCACCGCGGCGGCTGTGGCTGCGAACCCAACACCGGAGATGGCTGCGGTATTCTCACTGCCATCCCGCACAAATTCCTGAAAAAGTCTGCAAAATCAGCGTTTGGTATCGATCTGCCGGAAAAAGGCCAGTATGCAGTCGGTAATGTATTCTTACCCCAGGACGACCATGAGCGCGCCCACTGCAAGGCCACCGTGGAAGAGTTCATCAGCATGCAGGGCCAGACCTTTATCGGTTGGCGTGATATGGGTGTCCAACCCGGGAAAGCCGACGTCGGTCCCACCGCCCTGGCGTCCATGCCGGTTATCGAACAGCTGTACATCGACGCGGCGGAGGGCCTCCGCGGCGACGATTTCGAGCGCCAGCTGTATATTATCCGCAAGCTCAGCAGCCGTGCCCTGCGCCAGGAGCATGACCTGACTGAATCGCAGTCCTTCTACATCTGCACCCTGTCTTCCAAGGTGATCGTCTACAAGGGCATGTTAACGCCCGCTCAGTTAATGCCTTTTTACCCGGATCTGGCAGACCCGGACTTCGAAGCGCACCTGGCGATGGTGCACTCCCGTTTCAGCACCAATACCTTCCCCTCCTGGGACCGGGCCCAGCCCAACCGTTTCATGAGCCACAATGGCGAGATCAACACCCGCCAGGGCAACATCAACTCCATGCACTCCCGTGAGGGGGTGGTCAAAAGCGAGCTGTTCGGCACCGAACTGCACAAGCTGTTCCCGGTCGTGGAACCGGATTGCTCCGACTCCGGCAGCTTCGACAACGTGCTCGAATTCATGTTGATGAACGGTCGCACCCTGCAGGAAGCCATCATGCTGATGATTCCCGAGGCCTGGCAGAACGACGAGGAGATGTCGGAGGAGAAGAAGCGCTTCTACGAGTTCAACTCCACCCTGATGGAGCCCTGGGACGGCCCGGCCTCGATCGTGTTTACCGACGGCAAGTACATCGGCGCGGTACTGGATCGCAACGGGCTGCGTCCCAGTCGCTACTATATTACCCACGATGACAAGGTCATCATGGCCTCTGAGGTGGGCGTGGTTGAGGTTGACCCGGCCAACGTCAAGGCCAAGGGCCGCCTGCAACCAGGCAAGATGTTCCTGCTCAACTTCGAGGAGGGCCGCCTGGTCACCGACGAGGAGTTGAAATCCGAGTTCGCCAGCTCCCACCCCTATGGCGAGTGGATCGCGAACCAGCGCATTGACTTTGCCGACCTGCACACCGAACAGGAGCCCCATGGCTTCGAACCGGAAACCCTGGTCGACCGCATGAAGTCCTTCGGTTTTACCACCGAAACCATGCAATTCATGTTGCTGCCACTGGTACAGGAGCTGCGCGACCCGGTCAGCTCCATGGGTAATGACAGCGCCCTGGCCTGTTTGTCCGACCACCCGCGCATGATCTACGACTATTTCAAACAAATGTTCGCCCAGGTGACCAACCCCGCCATCGACTCCATCCGCGAAGAGGTGGTGATGTCGCTGGAGTGTTACACCGGACCGGAGGGCAACCTGCTGGAGGTGAACGAGAAACAGGCCCACCGCCTGCGTATTCCCCATCCCATTCTCAGCAACGAGGAAATGGCAGCGCTGCGGCACATGGCGTACAAGGGCTGGCGCACCAGGGTCATCGATATCACCTACCCGAAGGCAGAAGGTGTAGCGGGCCTGGAAGCAGCATTGGACCGAATTTGCGAGGAATCCAGTCAGGCTATCGCCGACGGCTACAGCTTGATTATCCTGTCCGACCGCGCCGTTAGCGCAGAGCGGGTTCCCGTGAGCACGCTGCTGGCGGCAGGCGCCGTACACCAGCACCTGGTCAAAACCTCCGAGCGCACCCGCACCGGCATCGTGGTGGAAACCGGCGAGGCCCGGGAGGTTCATCACCACTGCATGCTGATTGG
>JAPUKZ010000273.1 GCA_027295405.1 Gammaproteobacteria bacterium | reverse complement strand
GTGCTGGAATTCGAGGTGACGGGCGCGCAGCAGCTGGCGGGGGTGATCAGCACCCTGTCCGGCCCCATCTTAGTCCAGGGTAAGGTCACCCTCAGCCAGGAGCGGTACCGTGTGGACCTGGAACTGAGCAGCGAAACAGGCATCTCCGCCGAGTTGGGCAACGCCCTGGAGTTAGTTGCGGAGCCGACGGCATCGGGCTACCGTATCGAGTTCAGTGGTACCTTTTGAGTGGGGTGCCTGGCGAGTCTGTGGCACCCCAGACTCGCCAAGTACTCCACTCCCCTGACCCTAATTGTCATGAAGACCGCCCCAATTGCCATTGTTGGCACAACCGAGATTCTCTAGTCTCTGTGCCAGTATTACGACGAGTCCAACATCATGAATTTTGAATTTTCCGACGAGCAGAAATTTATCCAGGAGCAGGCGCGCGCGTTCCTCGGTGACAAATGCACTGCCGCGCAAGTGCGCGAGGTGCTGGAGTCAGATTTGACGCACCATGCCGGGCTCTGGCAACAGGTGATAGAGCTGGGTTGGCCGGCCACCGCCATTCCCGAGGAATACGGTGGGCTCGGTCTGGGCTACCTGGAATTGTGTGTGTTGGCGGAAGAAATTGGCCGCAGCTTGCTGCCGGCGCCGGTGAGTTCCAGCATCTACCTGGCCACCGAAGCCATCAAACTGGCCGGCACTGAAGAACAGAAGCGGGCCTGGTTGCCCCGCCTGGCGGCAGGCGAGATCACTGGTACTGTCGCTTTCGCCGAATTGGACGCCTCCATTCACAAGGGCCAGGTAGCTGTTGAAGTCGCTGGGGGGAAGATCAGCGGCTGCAAACAGCCGGTGGCGGATGCCACGCTCGCCGACTTTGCGGTGGTCGCGGCCCGGGATATTGCTGCGGACAACTTCTCCCTGTACTTGCTTGACCTCTCAGCGGAGGGCGTCACTCGCAGTGGCGTAGACAGCCTGGACCCCTCGCGACCACTGGGCAAGCTCGAATTGAAACAAGCCCCGGTTGAATTGTTGGGTGGTGCGGGTGAGGGCGCAGTGACTATTGATCGCCTGCTGAATGGGGCCGCGATACTGCTGGCCTTTGAACAAGTGGGTGGAGCTGAGGCAGCGCTGAATATGGCACGGGAATACACCACCGGCCGCTACGCATTCGGGCGCCCGGTGGCATCCTTCCAGGCGATCAAACACAAGTTGGCGGATATGTTCGTCGCCATCGAACTGGCGCGCGCCAATGCGTATTACGGTGCCTGGGCACTGTCCACAGAATCGCCGGAGTTGCCACTGGCCGCCGCCACCGCCCGGGTCAGCGCCACCGAGGCCGCTTGGGAAGCCACCAAGGAGAATATCCAGGCCCATGGCGGGATGGGTTTTACCTGGGAATTTGATTGTCATCTGTACTATCGCCGAGCCCAGCACCTGGCACTGTTACTCGGTGGCCAGCGGGTCTGGAAAAACCGCTTGGTGGAGCAATTGAAGCCGGCCGCCTCAAACTCACACACACTGTAGAGGAGGACTATCATGGATTTTAACGACAGCAAGGAACAGGCGGAATTTCGCGCAGAGGTGCGTGCCTGGTTGGAACTGAACGCCAATCGGCGTGCAGATGAGGTGCAGATTATGCGTGGCCAGGAGGGCGGCTATGAGCGGGCCAAAGCCTGGTACAAGAAAGTGGCGGATGCCGGTTATGCCTGCCTGGCCTGGCCCAAAGAATATGGTGGTGCGGGTCTCAGCCAGATTCACCAGGTGATCTGGTCACAGGAGGTGGCGGACTTCGATACCGCCGACGGTTATTTCGTGATCGGTATCGGCAATTGCGGTCCGGCTGTCCAGGCCTTTGCGCCAGAGGAGGTAAAGCGGGATCTGCTGCCGAAGATGGCCAGTGCCGAACACGTCTGGTGTCAGTTGTTCAGCGAGCCCGCTGCGGGTTCGGACGTTGCCGGCCTGCGCACCCGTGCTGAATTTGATGGTGACAAATGGCTGCTGAATGGGCAGAAAATATGGACGTCCGGGGCCCAGCACAGTGACTACGGGGTGGTGCTCACCCGGACTGATCCCGGGGTGTCCAAATACCGCGGCCTGACCCTGTTCATGATCGATCTCAAGCAGCCCGGGGTCGAAGTCAAGCCGATCAAGCAGATGGACGGCGGCCGGCACTTCAATGAAGTATTCTTTAACGATGCCGTTGTTCCCGATGCATACCGACTCGGTGAAGTCGGTGGTGGCTGGGGCGGAGCGCTACATGTTTTGATGAACGAACGCATGGCCATCTCCGGTGTGCAGCCGAACGGTTTTGCCCAGTTCCTGCACTTCTGCCAGCACACCGAAGTTGACGGTGAGCGGGTGATCGATGACCCGGTGGTGGCAGACCGGCTGGCCAGTTGGTATGCCCGGGATGCGGGTCTGCGCAACGCCAACTGGCGTATGCTGACCGCGATCGCCGGGGGCGGCGTGCCCGGTGCCGAGGCGTCACTGGGAAAGTTGGTGGGTGCCGTGATGAATCAGGAAATTGCCAATTTTAGTGTCGATTACTACAACGAGGCCGGCGCCATCATGGACGATACGGTCAATGTACTGGAGGGCCATTTCCAGCGTTCAGTCCTGTTTTCTCCCGGCATCCGACTCGCCGGCGGTACCGACGAAATCATGCGTAACATCATCGCCGAGCAAGTATTGGGCCTACCGCAGGAACCCAGGGTGGACAAAGGGATACCGTTTAACGAAATCCCGACTGGTTCTTAACTGGGGGCAGTGGTACGGCACCCCGGGGAGTGTGGATAAGTCCTGCGGATTTACCCACATCACCGCCGACCCCGATCACGCTTCCCCCATACTGTTACTCCGCCCATCTAACTACTATATACTCACCCCCCAGCCTAACACCCATTAGTCTCAACCCAGCACCATCAGGAGGGAACAATGAGTACAGATTTCAAGAAATACGAATGTGTCATCTGCGGCTATATCTACGACGAGGCCGAGGGCATCCCCGATGACGGCATTGCACCGGGTACCAAATGGGAGGATATCCCCGACGATTGGGAGTGTCCGGACTGTGGTGTCAGCAAATTCGATTTTGACCTGCTGGAAGACTAGCTAAAGCGTAGCAGCGCGGCCTCCCGCCCCTGTTTTCGCCGTCTCCGCCAGCCATGCAAGCCGCTGTTCGCTACCTGATTCCCACTGCAGAGAAACCGATTTACCTGGCGTCCCTGGGTGGGGCGGATGCGCAACTCAGTATCAGCACTGAATTTGCCGAGCATTCAGTCGAGATGCATGATGCGCGACAGTTTCAGCCCGTACCAGACCTGGATCGGGAAGGCTTTGCCCTGTTCCCGCAGGCAACTGCGATCCAGGATTTCTACGACTATTGAGCTTTTTCTAGTGACTATTCGGGGGACGATCCACCCACATTGGCCTGGGCGGCCGCGATTCGCGCCACGGGCACCCGGAAGGGTGAGCAACTGACGTAGTCCAGCCCAATCTCGTGACAAAACTGGATGGAGCGCGGATCGCCACCGTGCTCACCGCAGATGCCGTATTTGATGCCCTTTTTACGCTCTTTGCTCTCCTCGATCGCCATTTTCATCAGCCTTCCCACCGCGCGCTGGTCCAGGGTGACGAAGGGGTCGTCTTCCACCAGTTTGCGATCCAGGTACACCGGAAAGAACTTGCTGACATCGTCCCGTGAAAAGCCATAGGTCATCTGGGTGAGGTCATTGGTGCCAAAGCTCATGAATTCTACCGCCGGCGCCAACCGCCCCGCACCCAGGCAGGCTCGCGGTGTCTCCATCATGGTACCGATCTTGTAGGGAATGGAGATATTCTGCTCGGCCAGTACCTTGAGAATGCCCCGTTCGATGACTTCGGTGATGGCGCGAATTTCGCGCACATTAACCACCAACGGGATCATGATCTCGGGGTAGGGTTGGTGACCTTCCTGCTGTGCTTCCACCGCCGCACTGATAATCGCCTGTACCTGCATCTCGGTAATTTCCGGGTATACCACCGACAGACGACAGCCGCGGAACCCCAGCATGGGGTTTACTTCCCGCAGGCTATGGGTGATGTCGCGTATCTTCTGCACGGGTTTGCCGATCCGTTCCGCCAGCGCCTGCAGTTCCTCCTCGGTGTGGGGCAGGAATTCATGCAGGGGAGGGTCCAGCAGCCGGATGTTCACCGGCAGGCCGTGCATGACCTCGAACAGGGCTTTTATATCGGCTTTCTGGAAGTGCAGCAGCTGATCCAGGTAGCGCTGACGTTCGGCGGTGTTCTCCGCCAGGATCATGCCGCGCATCACGTCAATGCGATCTGCCGCGAAGAACATGTGTTCCGTGCGGCACAGGCCGATGCCTTCGGCGCCCAACTCCCTTGCCTTGGCGGCATCTTCCGGGGTTTCTGCATTGGCGCGAACACCCAGGCGCCGGTATTTGTCCGCCCAGGACAGCAGGGTCTGGAAATCATCGCTGGAACTGGCTTCAGTTTTGGGGATATCTCCCAGCATCACCTCGCCGGTGGAGCCGTCAAGAGTAATGATGTCATTGCGCCGGATGACGATACCGTCTTCGGTGCTGGCAGTACTCGCGCCGTAGTCGATCTTCAATTTGCCGCAGCCGGTAATGGCGCAGACGCCCATACCCCTCGCAACAACAGCGGCGTGGGAGGTCATCCCTCCCAGTGCGGTCAGGACGCCTTCTGCCACTTTCATGCCGTGAATGTCCTCCGGCGTGGTTTCACGGCGCACCAGAATCACGGGCGTGCCGTCGGCGGCGACCCGCACAGCTTCATCAGCGGAAAACACCACTTTACCGGTGGCGCCTCCCGGACTGGCCGGCAGGCCCTGGGCCACAATATTTTCCTTGGCATCGGGATCGACCATGGGGTGCAGGAAGGATTCGACGTGTTCCGGCGACACCCGCATCAGCGCTTCCTTCTCGCTGATCAATCCCTCGGCGACCATCTCCACCGCAATTTTCACAGATGCCCGCCCGGTGCGCTTGCCGCTGCGGGTTTGCAACATGTAGAACTTGCCTTCCTGGATGGTGAACTCCAGGTCCTGCATATCGCGGTAGTGTAATTCCAGGCGCTGCTGGGTTTCATACAGTTCCTTGTAGACCGCTGGCATCTGCTGCTCCAGGCCGGCGATGCTCTGGGGGGTGCGGATGCCGGATACAACATCTTCTCCAGCGGCATTGACCAGGTATTCACCGAAAAATAACTTCTCACCGGTGGAGGGATTGCGGGTAAACGCTACCCCCGAGCCGGAGTCATCACCGAAGTTTCCGAACACCATGGCCTGTACACACACGGCGGTGCCCAGGGACTCGGCGATATTGTGCATTTCCCTGTAGACGATGGCGCGCGGCGTATACCAGGAGAGAAATACCGCCTCGATGGCCTGGCGCAACTGAGTTGCCGGATCCTGGGGGAAATTCACCAGATCCTTGTAGATTTCTATGATGGCCTGCCAGTCCTCGGCGGACATCTCCGTGTCCAGGGTCTTACCGTGCCTGGCCTTGTATTCTTCGATCTCACGCTCGAAGGCTTCACCCTCCACGCCTAACACCACATCGGCGAACATCTGGATGAAGCGGCGGTAGCAATCGTAGGCAAAGCGGGGGTTGCCGGTCTTGCGCGCCAGGCCCGTTGCGATCTCGTCGTTCATGCCCAGGTTTAATATGGTATTCATCATCCCGGGCATGGACACCGGTGCACCGGAGCGCACCGAAAATAACAGCGGATTTCCCGGGTCGCCGAAACGGCTTCCCATCCTCTCCTCCACCAGCTTCAGGGCCACGTTGTACTCTGTTTGCAGGTGGCGCGGTAGTTTGTTGCCAGCTTCAAAAAACTCACGACAGGTCGGGGTAGTAATAACGAAGCCGAATGGCACCGGCAGTCCCATTCCGGTCATTTCACAGAGGTTGGCGCCTTTGCCCCCGAGCAGGTCGCGGTCATCCTTGCTACCCTCATTGAAGAGATACACGCGCTTGGCCATGTCTATTCCCCCGGTATCGAAAAGGTGCGTAGTATGCGCAAATTTGAGCGAACGCGCCTGCTTTTTTTACCGCCCATCATTAGCTAACAGGGATTCGGCCGAACCCGGAAGAGATGAGCCGGGCTGCGTTGCCTGGCAATTTTGGGTATGCTGGAGAGCCACAAGATGCGGGGTAGTGTTTGATGTTGAAGCAAGAGTCAGAGAAAGTCCGGGGCCTGGTGTATCCCTTCGGTGCCAAGGCTGACCCCGTTCCCGGTGAGCCACACCGTATCGCCGAGGGTGTTTACTGGGTGCGCTTTGCCATGCCCATGTCACTGAACCATATCAATCTGTGGTTGCTGGAAGATGGCGATGGCTGGACCATCGTCGATACCTGCCTGGATATTCCCGATGCCCGCGAGCAGTGGGAAAAGCTGTTTGCCGATTTTATGCAGGGAAAACCGGTGAAGCGGGTTATCTGTACCCATCTGCACCCGGATCATGTGGGGTTGGCCGGCTGGATTACCCGTCGCTTCGACTGCGAATTGTGGATGTCGCGGGAAGAGTTCCTGATGTGTCGGGCGCTGGCCGGAGATACCGGCAGGGAGGCGCCGGATGTGGCCATCCATTTTTACCGTGGGGCCGGTTTCAATGAGGAGCAGTTGCAGGCCTACCGACAGCGCTTCGGGGGGTTTGGGCGTGCTATCTCCCCGCTGCCGGACAGCTACCGCCGCTTGATGGCGGACGAGACCATCCTCATCAATGATCGCTACTGGCAGCTGGTGGGCGGCAGTGGCCATTCCCCGGAGCATATGTGCCTGTATTGTCCGGCCCTGAAGTTGTTTATCTCCGGCGATCAGGTGTTGCCCCGCATTACCCCCAATGTGAGCGTATTTCCCACCGAACCCAGGGGCGACACACTCAAGGACTGGCTTTATTCAAACGCCCGAATTCGGGAGCGTTTGCCTGACGATGTGCTGGTACTGCCGGCCCATGAGGCGCCTTTCTACGGTTTGCATGTGCGCCTCACCCAAATAATCGAAGCCCATGAGCGGGATCTGGATAAATTATACGAACATCTGGCCGAGCCGCGCCGGCCGATTGATTGTTTCCCGGCGCTGTTTCGACGCGAGATTACCGAACACGTGATACAGATGGCTACCGGTGAAACCCTGGCCCATCTGAATTGCCTGATCGGGAGGCGCATGATCCAGCGTAAACGTGACGAACAAGGTGTGGATTGGTACGTCCAGAAACCGGAGACCGCCTACTTCGGTTGAAGGCTCTGGCGCTTCCCCGGGGATTG
>JAPUKZ010000272.1 GCA_027295405.1 Gammaproteobacteria bacterium | reverse complement strand
CTGCTCGTTTGTGAGTGGGGCACGCGCCAGTCTGTACCAGCTGTTTATCAGTGGCGTCCGTGCTGATCGAGCGATGTATGGCCGAGTTCCTTCCCAGCGAAAAGAGCCAGCGTGCCGGGCGGCGCCCTGGTTGGTTATACTGAGGGCTTCAGCTGAAGCTCTCAAAGGTGATCCTGCAATGATCCACAGATTAGTTTTGCTGCTGGCCAGCACGTTACTGGCGCACGCCACCTCGGCCTGGGATGTGAACGAGATGCCGGGGGACAAGCGCAGCATCGAGTTGGCGGTGGATGAAGGCACCTGGATGAGCCTGGATGTTAGCCCCGATGGTAAACACATTGCCTTTGACCTGTTGGGTGATATTTATCTGCTGCCCATTAACGGTGGTGCGGCTACGCCCATTGCGGAGGGCCCGGCCTGGGAAATGCAGCCGCGCTTTTCTCCCAACGGCAAGCACATCGCTTTTAGTTCAGACCGTGAAGGCAGTGCCAATATCTGGCTGATGGAACGAGACGGCAGCAATGCCAGAGCAGTAACCAATGAACAATTTCATACCCTTAACAACCCCACCTGGAGCGCCGATGGCAGCTATGTTGCGGCGCGCAAGAACTACACCACCTGGCGTTCACTGGGTACCGGCGAAATATGGCTTTATCACCTGGCGGGTGGCAAAGGCACGCCAATAGTAGAACGCCGTAGTGAAACATTGCAGAAAGAATTGGGCGAACCCATATTCTCAGCTGATGGCAGTGTTCTTTACTACACAGAGAATGTCACTCCCGGTGATCTCTTCGTGTATGCCCAGGACTCCAATCGGCAAGTGTTCCAGATAAAGCGCGTGGACCTTGTCAGTGGCAAAGTTGAGAAGGCAGTCACCGGTAATGGCGGTGCGGTGCGTGCGACGCCCTCGCCGGATGGTCGGTATTTGGCTTTTGTGCGGCGCCTGGGCGCGAAGTCGGCACTGTTTGTAAAAGACTTGCAGTCTGGGAAAATCGATTTACTTTTTGCTGGGCTGGAACGGGACATGCAGGAGACCTGGGCCACACAGGGCGTCTATCCCAATATGGACTGGACCCCCGATTCTAAATCCATTGTGTTTTGGGCGGGCGGAAAAATTCGCCGCCTCGAGCTGGCCGATAAATCTGTGCAGGTAGTCCCTTTCAGTGTGCGGCAGCAACGCACCGTGGCAGAGCCGCCGCGCTTTAAGGTCGATGTTGCTCCAGATCGGTTCGATAGCAAGATGATACGCTGGCCGGTGCTTTCTCCCGATGGTAACGCGGTGGTGTATGAATCGCTGGGGCGTCTGTATATCCGAAAACTCCCCAACGGCGCACCGAAGTTGCTGAGTAAAGACCGCGCGGGTCGTTTCGAGTTGTTTCCGAGCTGGTCGCGCGATGGTCGCCGCATTGTCTTTGTCAGTTGGGACGATAAGGAATTGGGCTCTGTGCGAAGCATTTCCGCACGCGGCGGCAAATCCCGTATCGTCAGCACCGAGCCGGGCTATTACCGCTGGCCGCGTTTCAGCCCGGACGGTTTATCCATAGTGGTGGAGAAGGGCGTCGCCGGCAACCTCACAGCACAGACCTGGTCAGGACGTCCGGGTATTTACCTGATGCCGGCCAAAGGTGGCGCAATGCGACGGGTTACTGCCGACGGGCGCGACCCGCATTTTGGCAGTGCCAATGATCGCATTTACCTGACCCGCACCAAGAATGCCTCCAACATTGCCGGTGCCCGCAATGTGAATGGTGAAGAACACCTGGTTAGCATCGGTTTGATGGGCGAGGAAGAGCGTTTGCATGCCTGGTCTGATTTGGCCACCCGCTTGCTGGTATCCCCGGATGGGCAGTGGCTGGCTTTTCGCGAAAATTATAATGTCTATGTGGCGCCGATGCCGATATCTCCCCTGTCCGTACAGCTGGGTGTGAATGAACGAGATAAACCTCATAACGGCGCGTTTCGGATTGAAAAAGTGAGTGCAGAGGCGGGGCAGTATCCCAACTGGTCGGCTGGTGACCGCCTGTCCTGGAGTATGGGGCCCAATAGCTGGCACCAGAATGTGGCAGAACTTTTTCAATCCGATGCCACTGACGGCGTCGCTCAGCATGTTGTTCTGTCTCGCTCGGTTGCCGCCGACAAACCCAGCGGTGCGTTGGTTCTGAGCGGTGCACGTATAGTGACAATGAACGCCAATACCCAGGTTATCGAAGATGGCGTGCTGGTCATAAACGATAATCGAATTACTGCGGTGGGAGAGCGGGGCGCTGTGCCAGTGCCCAATGGTGCGCGGATTGTAGATGTGGCGGGAAAAACTATTATTCCCGGTTTGATTGATGCCCATGCACATGGCGCGCAGGGCAAGGATGGTTTGGTGCCACAGCAAAACTGGCTCAATCTGGCCTATTTGGGTTTGGGGATAACCACCATTCACGATCCCGCCAATGATTCACGCCATATCTATACGGCTGGCGAACTGCAGCGCAGTGGACAGATTTTGGCGCCGCGTATCTTTTCTACCGGCGAGATTGTGTACGGGGCCAGGAATGAACAATACGCAATTATTGATAGCCTGGATGACGCGCGCGCCCATGTGCGGCGGCTCAAATCCCAGGGCGCAGTATCCGTTAAAAATTACAACCAGCCGCGCCGGGAGCAACGCCAGCAAGTGAATGTGGCGGCCATGGAAGAGGGCATGATGGTGGTGGCGGAAGGCGGTTCCCTGTATCACCTGGATATGAACCTGATTACCGATGGAGTTACCGGTATCGAGCACAATGTACCAGGCGCCCACTTTTACGACGATGTGATGCAGCTGTGGTCGGCAACCCCGGTGGGTTACACCCTGACGCTGAACGTCACCTACGGCGGTATGAGCGGCGAGGACTACTGGTATCAACACACTAATGTTTGGCAGCATCCGCTGTTGTCCCGCTGGGTGCCGCCGCGTGTGCTACAGCCGCGCTCAGTGCGTCGAAAAATGGCGCCGGATTCAGAATACGGCGCGGTATTCGACAGCGCCGCCAACGGCAAACGGCTGCAGGCGGCGGGTATCGATGTGAATATAGGCGGCCATGGCCAGCGCGAGGGTCTTGGTGGTCACTGGGAGATGTGGAGTTTTGTTAAGGGCGGAATGTCGCCTATGCAGGCGCTGCAAACCGCCACCAGCAGCCCGGCTCACTACCTGGGCATGGATGATGATATTGGTTCACTGGAAGTTGGCAAGCTGGCTGACCTGCTGATTCTCAATCGCAATCCACTGGACAATATTCGCGATAGCGACAAGATCGACAAGGTCATGCTCAATGGCCGGCTCTACGAGGCGGCAACGCTAAATGAAGTCATCACCGGTGATCGACAGCTTAGGGACCTGTACTGGTGGAATGATCCCCAGGCTCAAATGATCAAGCCCCTGAATTAGGGCCAGCGAACTTTTCAAAAAGCCCAGGCAATATGCTGGCCAGATGATTCATTTCTTCTGAGCAGTGCTGCAACAGGGCCAGGCCCATTTGATCGGGTAACATTATCTTGCGGGCAGTCTTTGAATTCATTGCCGCAGTGATTAGGGGCCCCACAATGGGCACTTTGAAGCTAGTCTCCCCCAACCAGAAGCGGCTCAGCATCTCTGATCCATGTGGGGTTTTGCGTACCAGGTGGATCAGTATTCCCGCATCCACTGCTTTGCCGCGCAGACCTGTTCGCGCGCAGGTATCGGCAAGTTAACTGTCCGAAATTGCTAGAATCGGTGGATGAATACATACAAACGTCATCGATTCCCGCCAGATGTCATCAGCCACGCCGTCTGGTTGTACTACCGATTCAACTTAAGCCACCGAGATGTCGAAGATCTCCTGGCTGAACGAGGCATCAACGTCAGCCGCGAAGCGATCCGCCTCTGGTGCATAAAGTTCGGCGCTCTATACGCTCGTAGGCTAAAGCGGAAGCATCAAGGCTATGGCGACACCTTCTTTATCGACGAAGTCTTCGTGAGAATCAATGGCAAACAGCACTACCTGTGGCGGGCCGCAGACCAGGACGGAGAAGTAGTTGATGTATATCGACAGGCCAAGCGTGATGGCGCTGCAGCAAAACGGTTCTTCAAGAGTCTGCTCAGATCACACGGCGGAGAGCCCAGGACGATAGTGACCGACAAACTGCGAAGCTATCCGGTAGCTCATCGCGAGGTGATGCCTGAAACGATCCACAGTACTAAACAGTATGCGAATAATCGAGCGGA
>JAPUKZ010000271.1 GCA_027295405.1 Gammaproteobacteria bacterium | reverse complement strand
CACCCTTGTCCTTGCCCGCGATCTGCAATCCGCAGGTGCGGTAAAAATTGTAATCGTGGTACTTGCCGGTGCCCTCTATTTGCAGGTGCTCCTTTTCGTACACCATGTTCTGGCGGTTGTATTCGCACATCTCGAAATCCGGGGTGAGCTGGATGGCGTTGGTGGGGCAGGCCTCTTCGCACATGCCGCACATGATGCAGCGAGAAAAATTGATCCGAAAAAACTCGGGGTACCAGCGACCGTCCTCCTTCACGCCCTGCTGCAGGGCGATGCAGTCCACCGGGCAGGCCACCGCGCACAGGTTGCAGGCCACGCAGCGCTCTTCCCCGTCCGGGTCCTTGGTGAGCACGATACGGCCGCGATAACGCGGCGCCAGATAAGGCTTTTGTTCCGGGTACTGTACGGTCTCCGCCCTGGTGAAAGTGTGCAGCAGAATGCGCCAGATGGTTCTGAGTTGGCTGAACATTGATTCAAACATCAGCTTGCCCCCTGCAGGCTCAGGGCCAGGGCGCCGGTAATCACCAGATTGAGCAGGGTGATTGGCAATAGAACCTTCCAGCCCAGTGACATCAACTGGTCGTAGCGCGGCCTGGGTATAGCGGCTCGTAGCAGGATGAAAAAGCAGATAAAGAAGAAGGTTTTAAGGCTGAACCAGAACAGTCCCGGCAGCCAGTCGGGGCCAAGCCAGCCGCCAAAGAATAAAGTTGTGATCATGCAGGAAATCAGGATCAGCCCCAGGTACTCACCGAGCATGAACATTGCGAACTTCATGCCGCTGTATTCCGTGTGAAAGCCCGCCGTGAGCTCGTGTTCCGCCTCCGGCAGGTCAAAGGGCAGGCGGTGGCTTTCGGCGATGCCCGCGATCAGAAATACATACAGGCCGAGAATCTGGGAGAAACAATACCAGCCATCCACCTGGGCCAGCACGATTGCCTGCAGGCTGAAACTGCCGGTGAGCATCACCACGCCCATCAGCGAGAGCCCCATGAACACCTCATAACTAACCATTTGCGCGGCGCTGCGCAGGCCACCCAGCAGTGCGTATTTGTTGTTGGAGGCAAGCCCACCGAGTAGTACCGCGTACACCGCCAGCGAGGTCATGCCCAGGAAAAACAGCAAGCCGATGTCGATGTCGATGATGTACAGCGTTTCGGAAAATGGCACCACGGCAAAGCCCATCATCATCGCCACCACGAGCGCGGTGGGCGCAAACACAAACACCACCCGGTCGGAGAAAGGGGGTACCCAGTCGTGTTTGGTGAGGAGCTTCAGCATGTCTGCCAGTACCTGGAAGATACCCAGCGGTCCCAGTCGGTTCGGGCCGTAGCGGTCCTGCCATATTCCGAGCAGTCTGCGCTCGAACCAGGTCAGCACAGCGGCCGCGCTGACGGCCCCTAGTAATACCACCAGGGCAAAGATGATGGTGGCGGTGGTTTCAGACATGATCGGCCCCACTGCTCCCGTTGCCGAGGGCGTCAGTGCCAATGAGCTCGGCGCGCCGGCGCGTCCAGTTCTCTGCCTTTGCCAGTCGCACCCACTCGCCCGGGCGTAAATGTTCTGTATCCCGGTAGCCGGCACTGTAAGTGGCACAGCCGGCGGGCAGGCTGTCATCGAAACTCAGTTCCACTGCAGTGCCGCCGACCAGCACGCCGTCGCCATCGCGCAGTCCCAGGCTGGCGGCCTCATCGCGTCGCATCTCAAGGCAGGCCTCGCCAGCCAGTTCGCCAATACTGGGGGTGTGTACACTCAACTCTTCACTGCCGAAAATATGCTGGCGGGCCAGTAGCTGCCACTCTCCCTGCCGGGGGGCATAGGGCTCTGGCAGCGGGGCGGGTGCGGGCTGGTCCAGTTGAGCGTGGTCCAGCAGGCGTACGCCGGCGGTGCCACCGCGTAGTGGTCCGCCTACCTCGCTCTGGAACTTGTGTACCGACTGGTTGGAATTCCAGCCCGGGGACCAGACATGGGGCAGCAGCGCCCCGGATTGTGAGCCACTGGCCCCCTCCATGGTGAATGCCAGTGCCGACTCCTCATCCACGGTCTGTTTGGGTTCGTGCACCGAGACGTCGGCGAGCATGGCGGTGCGGCCACTGTAGCGGTGGGTTTGGCGCGGAATCTTCAGGCCGCGGCTGCGGAAAAGGTGGTCGGGTGCCGCGTCGGCAATGTCGGCGAGCAAATCGCAGTGGTGCCCGCAGGCCGCGCAAATATCGTCAAAGTGCTGTGGAGTTTGTGCAGCCGGATCAAGGCTGTTTGCCAGCGCCGCCAGCCATTGCCAGTTGGGGCGGCGCTCATGCGCGGGCACGTGTACCGGGAAGTGGCGCTGGGCGCGCCCCTCGCTGCTGACCAGGGTGCCTTCAGATTCGCTGAAGGCGGCCGTTGGCAACACCCAATGACAATGGGACAGGGTGCGGTTATCCAGGTAATCCAGACCGATTACACAGGGCACACGCGCAAACAATTGCGCCAACTCGGCTGCAGTAGCGCGCCGATACAGGTCGTTTTCCAGTATGAGCAGGGTATCTATGGCGCCCTCATCGGTACGCGCAATCAAGTCGGCAAGGGTCAGGTTGGTGTTGCGAGTCAACAGGCCGCTGCCCATTGAATTGCACTCGGGCAGGCAATAACTGAGCATGGTCAGATTGCCGGCAGCGCAGAGTGCCGCGGCGATGTCGGCGGCGGCGTCCACCAGTGCGGCGCTGGCTGCCGTCGTACCGCAAATCACCAGTGGCCGCTGGGCGTTCTTGAGATCCCGGGCAATGGCTGTGACCCGTTCGTCCGCGCCAGTATCAGCGCTTATCGCGCTTGCCACCGCCTGGGCCAGTCGGGCCTGGTCAGCGGTAGCCAAACTCGTATTGCTGCTGGCGACATCGGCCAGGGCGGTGGTATAACCCGCGACGATATGCAGTGGGCTGCGTTGATCCTGGGCCAGGTTGCGAATGGCGGCATCCTGCCAGGTCTCCAGTTTCAGTTCCGCGGCCATGGCAAAAGCCTTGTTGCGCACTGCTTGTCGCAGCGAGAGTGCCACGCGCGGTGCGCTGTGGGTGACATCTTCACTCAGAATCAGGATGGCATCGGCACTTTCCATCAGCCCCAGCGACGGGTTCAGCGCCGGACTGCTGCCCAGATGACCGATAATGCGTTGCACCAGGGCCTGTTCGCTGTCGGCCATGCCGGAACAGAAGTTCTCGGCGCCGACCAACTTTTGCAGCAGATAATTGGCTTCCACCGAGGCCCGCGGTGAACCGATAGCGGCGAGTCGCTTGCCCCGGCAGGCCTGGGCGATAGCTGACAGCGCCGCATCGCCATGAATGGCCTGAAACCGACCATCCTGATCGCGCTGGGCCGGGTAATCCAGGCGGCTGTCACTGTTGACGAAATTGCCGCCAAAGCGGCCCCGGTCACACAGGAAGTAACCGTTGACCTGCCGGTTGAAGCGGTTGTGTATGCGTTTGAGCTTGCCGTAGCGCTCTCCCGGCAGGGTGTTGCAGCCGACTGCGCAACCCACACAAACCGAGGGCGCGGATTGCAGATCCCACTTGCGGGTGTATTCGTGGACCAGGGATTTGTCGGTGAAGACGCCCGTTGGGCATACCTCTACCAGGTTGCCGGCGAACTCGTTTTCCAGCACGCCCTCCTGGTGGCGGCCAAAGTAGACGTGGTCATGGGCGGCCATGGCCGCCAGGTCAGTACCGCCGGCGTAATCCCGGTAGTAGCGGGTGCAGCGGTAGCAGACAATGCAGCGATTCATTTCGTGGTGAATCAGCGGGCCCAGGTACTGGTTGCGGTGGGTATTTTTGCGGCCGCGATAATGGCGGTCGCGGTGCCCGACCATCACCGTCATGTCCTGCAGGTGGCATTCCCCGCCCTCGGCGCACACCGGGCAGTCGTGGGGGTGGTTCAGCATCAGCGATTCTATTATCGCCTCGCGGAAAGCCTGTGCCTGGTCGCCGCTGAGGGAAAAGATGGCGCCCTCGGTCACCGGTGTCATGCAAGCCATGACAATGCGGCCGTGTTCGTCTTCCTCACGCAGGTATTGCACCATCGCGCATTGGCGACAGGCACCGACGGAACCCAGGGCCGGGTGCCAGCAGAAGTAAGGCAGGTCCAGACCCAGGTTCAGGCAGGCCTGCAGCAGGTTGCTGCCATCCTCGACTTCGTAGGACTTGCCATCAATCTTGATCGTGGGCATGGGTCAGGGCCCTCCGTCGCAATAGGGGCAGTGCTGCGCCGCAATGTGGCGGTCAAAATCCTCGCGAAAATAATGCAGTGCGCTCTGTAGCGGCTCTATGGCACCGGGTGCCAGAGCGCAATGGGTGTTGCCGATGGCGCCGATATACTTCACCTGCTTTTCCAGGGTGCCGATGTCCTCGTCGCGTCCGCGTCCGGCCTCGATGTCATCCAGAACCTGTCCCGACCAGGGCAGACCATCGCGGCAGGGGGTACAGAAGCCGCAGGATTCCTGGGCGAAAAAGTCGACCAGGTTTTTTACAAAGCCCACCGGACAGGTCTTGTCGTCGAGAATGATCATGGTGCCGGTACCCATGCGGCTGCCGGCTCTGCCAATGGCGTCGTAGTCCATGGGCAGGTCCAGGTGCTCCGGTA
>JAPUKZ010000270.1 GCA_027295405.1 Gammaproteobacteria bacterium | reverse complement strand
GCCTGCAAACGCTGCTCCTGGGCCCAGTCACATTGGAGCCGATAAATACCTTGCGGCAACTTTGCAACCAGCGCTGCAAGCTGGGTCAACCAGCCTTCTTTGCTCATCCCGAATACACACGAAGGGGCATCTTCCCCTGCTCCAGGCAGGGTGCAAAACTGCCCCGCCTTCGCCATGAAGCCGGAAACTTCCACCCACTGGCGATGTTTTTGCGGCAGTGTTTGGCGCCAGTGTTCGAAATCGCTTTTTTTCAGGGGAATGAGCGTAATAACGATTTTTGAGGAAATATCTCCGGATACAGACTGGTAAGCCACGGTGCCTCCGCTTCAATGATTAACCCCTATGAGGATAAATCAGATTACCCAAGAGCGGTACCGCTGCTCAATCAATCCGGATTCTGTAATCCCCGCCATTTCTGTGAAGCTGAAGGTATAAGCCCCCCCTGACAGAGCCAACGGCCCCCTGGAAATCAGACAGGTCACTAATGCCCTGGCGGTTCACAGCGGTAATGATGTCACCCGGGCGCAGGCCGTTGCGGGCCAGTTGGCTGCCGGACTCCAGCCCGGAAAGAAGGACACCCTTGATCCGGTCAGACCTCAGTTTTAACGGCAGTTCCTCGAATGTTGCGCCTCTCAGCCGACGATCGATAGCACCGCCATTGAGTACCTTCAGGGCTTCGGCGTTGAGCCTGGTCTGCTTCTTTTCCTGGTTCCGGAAAAATTCCACGGTTATGGATTCACCCAGGGGCAGCTGACCTTCGATGTTATGAAAGTCCCTCGCATTGTTTACCGCACTATCGGCAATTGCTGTGATCACATCACCGGCCCGGATACCGGCCCGTTCTGCCGCAGAATCCCCAGCCACTTCCGCCACCAGCGCGCCCTTGCCATTTTTCAGGCCGAAGGCGCCTGCCAGCTCGGCGGTTAAATCCTGGACATAGATGCCGAGGGTGCCACGGCGAACTTCACCGAACCTTGCAAGTTGATCCATCACATACTTCGCCATGGCCGATGGAATGGCAAATCCAATACCCACATTGCCACCGCTGGGTGTAAATATCGCGCTGTTAATTCCCACCAGTTCGCCCCGGAGGTTGATCAGCGCACCGCCTGAATTTCCCGGGTTGATCGAGGCGTCGGTCTGGAAGAAATTCTGGAACTCAAGTCCGCGAAACCCGGCCCGGCCCAGTGCGCTGACGCTCCCGGAAGTCACCGTCTGGCCAAGCCCGAAGGGATTACCCACTGCGATCACGAAATCTCCGACTCGCAATTGGTTCGAATCTGCCAGCGGCAGCGCCCGGAGATTGTCGGGGGGAATCCTGATCATCGCCAAGTCGGTGTCGGGGTCGGTTCCAATAACTTCTGCTGCAAAGCTCCTGCCGTCAGCCAGCGTCACTGAAATATGGGTGGATCCTGCAATAACATGATTATTGGTCAATACGTAGCCTTGTTCCGCATCGACCACCACACCGGACCCCAGGCTTTGTGAGACCCGCTCGCGGGGCACGTCCGGCACATTGAAAAAGCGCCGGAAGAATGGATCGTCCAGCAGGGGGCTGCGAATACGCACGCGAGTTTGGGTGTAAATATTCACCACAGATGGAATGACGCGCTCCAGTACGGGCGCCAGAGTTGGCAAGGGGTCACCTTCAACAGCGACGGGCAACGCCCCCAGCACCCGGTCCGCCGGAACGAGCATCCCAGCCAGACCTGAAATCACAAAAACCAATTTGAAAAACTGCTGCACAAGCACTCCAAAAATAAATGAACGATTATTTGACCGGAATCCTGCCAGTAGGTTCTAACCGGGCTAACCCGGCGCGAATCATGATATCAGCACCTCATTCGGCCAAAAACTTGCCATTTCATCAAAAACCGGATATAGAGTGATGGATATGGACCTGCAACAACAAGTATTACGGACAGACGTAGCGGGAATGCCGTTGGAATGGATCGGCTACCAGGAGGCGGTCCGCCTGATTTCCCTGGACCAGGTCTGCTATTGCCTGGGAAAAACACTGTATTGCATTCATGGGGGTATCAATGCCATCAGTGGCAAACAAAGCGTGGTCGAAGTCAATGCCATCATCGCCAGCTACGGTCACCATTCCCACGCCCACCTGTTCTCGGAAGCGTACACACCGCCCCTGAGCAACAAGGCACTTTTTCGTCGCGACCAGTCCCTGTGTTTGTATTGTGGTGAGCAATTTCCGAATTTCATGCTGTCGCGGGACCATATTAAACCTCTGAGTCAGGGCGGCGGGGATAGCTGGGGCAACGTAGTCACCGCGTGCAAGCGCTGCAATAACCGCAAAGCCGCCCTGACACCCGAGCAGGCCGGTATGGAATTGCTGGCCATTCCGTTCACACCCACGCACGCCGAATATGTCTACCTGCAAGGCCGCAGCATTCTGGCTGACCAAATGGAGTTCCTGCTGGCGCACTTCCCCCGTAAAAGCGTACTGCGCCAAAGAGTTGAGCAAGGAGGCGACTTGCTGACCTGAAGGAGTGCTAGTTTAGTGTCCTATATTAACTTCTCAAACAACGCTGCCTCAGCATGCCGCCGAAGTCCAATTCATCGAACAGGCGGTTGAGCCGTGCTTCATCTACCGCTTTACGTCTTACTTCCGGCGCCACCAAAGTAGACTCCACGTCTGTCACAATTCCCGTCAGTTTCCTCGCCAGCTCAGCCGCATCCCGGTTATCCACCAGTTTTTTCTGCAGCGACTTCGCGCCCCTGATTTTCAAGTACTGCACTTCATCCAGTCGATCGTACAGACTGTCGAGATCCCCGAAGTGTCCAAGCAAGGCAGAGGCGGACTTGGGCCCGACACCGGGCACACCCGGAATGTTGTCCACGGAATCCCCCGCCAACGCCAGGTAATCGGCCATCTGTTCAGGCCTGACACTAAATCTCTCAGTCAACTGGCCGGCATTTAGCTTTCGATTGCGCGCGTAATCCCACCAGTGATCATTCTCACCGATCACTTGTGCCAGGTCTTTGTCGCTGGTCACTACGCAAATGGGGTGTCCGCGTGCCTGCCAGTATGCAGCCAGCGTGCCGATCAGATCATCGGCCTCGTATCGGGGATCAGCGAAACACGCAAAGCCCATGGCCTCGGCAACGGACCGTGCCCACGCGAACTGCCGTTTAAGTTCAATGGGCGCTGGCTCACGATTGGCTTTGTATTCCGGGTATATTTCATGCCGGAAACCGGTCGACAGGGATTCGTCGAAGGCAATGGCGACATGCTCAGCCGCGGTTTGTTCAAGCAGACTGCAGAGAATTCCTGAAAATCCGTAAACGGCGTTGGTGGGCTCACCCGATACATTGACGAATTCGTCCGACATGGAAAACCAGGCCCGAAAAATATAGATACTGGCATCGACTAGGTAAACGGGTGAAAGACTCACTACGGGGCCTTAATTTGTTGCTTGATTTTCCGCATTTCCACCGATTCGATTGAATCCCCGGG
>JAPUKZ010000027.1 GCA_027295405.1 Gammaproteobacteria bacterium | reverse complement strand
GGGTGATTTTGTTTTTGAAGATCGGCTCAATCACGCTTCATTGCTGGACGGTGGTTTGCTCAGCGGCGCTCGTTTCCGGCGCTTTCCACACAACAACACGCAAATACTCGGCGCACAACTGCAGGCGCGTCCAGTAGATTCCGCCAGGTTGGTGGTTGTGGATGGGGTGTTCAGCATGGACGGGGATTGCGCGCCTCTGCCGGAACTGGCCAGTTTATGCCGCGCTGAAGAAGCCTGCCTGATGGTGGATGATGCTCACGGTTTCGGCGTACTCGGCGCCACCGGCGCCGGCAGTGTGGAGGCAGCAGGCTTGTCGCAACAACAGGTGCCGGTACTGATGGGAACCCTGGGTAAGGCACTGGGAACTGCCGGCGCATTTGTGGCGGGCAGTTCAGATCTTGTGGAGGGGCTGATTCAATTTGCCCGCAGTTATATCTACACCACAGCCATGCCGCCCGCGCTCGCCGCGGCGACGCTGACCGCCTTGCAACTGGTACAGCGGGAGAGTTGGCGTCGCGACCATTTAGCCAGCTTGATTCAGCGATTTCGGGAAGGGGCGGAGCAACTGGATCTGACGCTGTTGCCCTCGCACAGCGCAATTCAGCCCCTGCTGGTGGGTGACCCGCAGCGGGCCCTGCAACTGAGCGAGCAATTGCGCGAGTTGGGCATTCTGGTCAGCGCCATCCGCCCCCCGACGGTACCCGCAGGTACCGCCCGTTTACGTATTACCCTCAGCGCAGCACATACGGAGGCCCAGGTTGACAGCTTGCTCGATGCCCTTGCCCGCGTCACCCGCTGACGTCCCGCTGCACAGTGAACGACTGGGCTGCTGGAACCACACTGAACAGGAGCTGGTGTTGCTGGCCGGCTGGAGTATGGACAGTCGAATATGGCGAAGTCTGCTGCCACGGTTGCGACAAATTGCGCATATCACCCTGATTGAGCTGCCGGGTATGGGACGCAGTGCCCCCGGCAGCTATGACCTGCCAGGGCTGCTGACGGCGATTGAGCAGCAGGCACCCCCGCGGGCCATTTATATTGGCTGGTCCCTGGGGGGCATGCTCGCACTGGCTCTGGCAGATGCTGCACCGCAGCGAGTGCAAGCGCTTATCACGCTGGCGACAAACCCCTGTTTCGTGGCCAGGGAAGAGTGGCCTTGTGCCATGCCAGAACGGGATTTTGATGGTTTTTATGAGCAGGTTACTACCTGGGGTGCGAATGCGCTGCCGCGCTTTGACTTGCTGCAGGCCAGTGGTGGTCCCTCGCAGCGCCAGACCAGCCGCTGCTGCCGACAGATGCGCGACACCGATGTCTGTCACGCCAGTCTGGTCGAGGGCCTGCGACTGCTGCGTCATCTGGATGTGAGGTCCTGCCTGGCGGACTTGAGCCAACCGGCGATACACATTCTGGGAGCAGCAGATCGCCTGGTACCGGTAACGGTGGCGCAGCAAGTGCGAGACCTGGCGCCGACGCAGCAGGTACTGATCGTTGCCGCGGGCAATCATATGCTACCCGTGACCGGGCAGGAATCACTGCTGGAAGCCCTGCGAACCTTGTGCCCTCGTCCGCCCCGGGCACCCCCGGTACAGCGAGACAAGAACCTGGTGGCGCAATCTTTCAGTGCGGCGGCGGCAAACTACGATTCGGTGGCGGAATTCCAGCGCCAGGTGGGTGAAGAGTTACTACAGCGCATACCACGGGCGCAGGCGAGTGGCGCAATGCGGGTCCTGGATATCGGTTGCGGTACCGGGTATTTTCGCCCGGCGTTAACCCGCGCCTTCCCCCGGGCACAGTACACCGGTCTGGACCTGGCTGAGGGTATGGTGGTTCACTCTGCCTCACAGCCAGGTGCCAGTAGCGCACACTGGCTGGTGGGAGACGCCGAAGACCTGCCGCTGGACAGCGCCTCGGTGGACTTCATATTCAGTAATCTGGCCCTGCAATGGTGTGAGCGCCCGGCGTTGTTATGTTCGGAAATGATGCGGGTACTGGTGCCGGGCGGGACCTGTGTATTCTCTTCCCTGGGCCCGGCAACCCTGTGCGAACTCCGCCAGGCCTGGGCTGCAGTGGATGCAGACGAACACGTCAACCGCTTCACGCCGGTGGCGGAATTGAAGACCGCACTGCACGCTGCGGGATTTGCCCGGGTACAACTGGAAACCCGTACTCTAAAGTTGCAGTATCAGGAGCTGAGGGAGCTGTTGCAGGAGCTGAAAACACTGGGCGCACACAATGTAAACAAAGCCCGCCCCGGCGGGCTGACGGGTCGGCGGCGCTTACAAGGCTTGTTGAACGCCTACGAGGCGCTACGGGTCGACGGACAATTGCCCGCCACCTACGAAGTGGTCTATGTGGTGGTGAACAAGGCCTGTGGCTAGAACCTGGTTCGTAACCGGCACGGATACAGAAGTGGGAAAAACCGCGATCACCGCAGGCTTGCTATTGGCCGCCAAAGCACAGGGATTAAGTACCGCCGCGGTGAAGCCGCTGGCAGCCGGCTGCAACGAAAATGGCCATAACGAAGACGCCTTGTTGTTGCAGTCGGTAATGACCGCCGAACTGGACTATCAACAGGTCAATCCGGTGGCCCTGCACCCAGCAATTGCGCCCCATATCGCCGCCGCGAAGGCGGGTAAAAATCCAACCGTGTCACAACTGGCGGGTTATTGTCGGGCGGTGACGATGGGGTCGTTCGACTTCGTCTTGATCGAAGGAGCCGGTGGCTGGCGAGTCCCTTTGAATCAGCGCGAGACCCTGGCCGAGTTGGCGGTGGCGCTGCAAACCCCGGTGATTCTGGTCGTGGCCATGCGCCTGGGTTGTATCAATCACGCGCTGTTGACCGCGCAGGCTATTTTGCGCGACGGCCTACCCCTGGCCGCCTGGGTGGCCAACAGTGTGGGCCCGAAAATGGACTCCTATGCAGATAATGTGCAGAGCCTGCGAGAACGACTACCCGCGCCGTTACTCGGTGAAGTGCCCTTTCTGTCACCTCTCGATCTGGACCAGCTTGCCG
>JAPUKZ010000269.1 GCA_027295405.1 Gammaproteobacteria bacterium | reverse complement strand
ATGGACATCGTCCCGGTGTCGACTGAAACCACCGCAACACGGGCGATGGCGCTCGCCGCGATCACCATTGACGAGTCTACACACTCGCTCTCCATCCATGTGAACACCGTGGGACTGGAAGATGCCACAGCGGCCCGCCTGCACCAGGCCCCCGCAAACCGGAACGGCCCCGAACTCGTCGCACTGACCCGGAACGCCGACAATCCCGCACACTGGTCACTGGATGATTGGCCACTCACTGCCGGGCAGTACCTGGCGTTGCGCAATCAGGGCCTTTACCTGACAGTGGAGACGGCCGCGTTTCCGGGCGGCCAGGTACGTGGCCAACTCATTCCGGCAGACTCGATGCCGGGTGGGACCGAGAGTTTCCGGGTCCTTAATGTGACCCCGGCACAGGGCGCGGAAGTCGCAAGCCTGCCCGCTAGCATTACTGTGACGCTGAACCGAGATGTACTGGTGGACAGCGTTGGACCCGGAAACGTGCTTCTCACCCGCAGCGGCGGCGATGGCGACTTCGGCAGCAATGACGAAGCCGTGGATCCGATGGCGAATACTGTCACGGGCAACTTGATTGAGTTGGATCTCACCGGCATCGTGGTGCCCGATGACCTGTTTCAACTGAGCATCGCTGATATCACTGACGAGGATGGTGTACTACTCGATGGCGACGGCGATGGCGCCCCGGGGGGCCTGTTCACCCACACGTTCTCGGTGATGGCAAGCGCACCGGCGGCGCCCACCCTGACCGAACTCCAGAACACCATATTCACGCCCACCTGCACCAACATTGGCTGTCATTCGGGTCCGGCACCGGCAGTGGGCCTGAACCTGACGGCGGGACAGACCTTCGCCAACCTGGTCGGAATTCCAAGCGCAGAGCAAGCTGGGCTATCGAGGGTCGATCCCGGCAGCCCCGACACCAGCTACCTGGTACACAAGATCGAAGGCCGCGCGTCTATAACGAGTTCCAGAATGCCCCTGGGCGGCCCCATGCTACCGATGCAACAGCTCCAGTCGATACGCGACTGGATCAGCGCGGGTGCCGGGGACAATTGAGCTCACGGTACTAATGCCAAATTAACACCTTCAGGTCGACAATTCCCAGATGACTAGACCCGCAAGCTTGGTACTGTCAAGTTAACCCGCAAAGAGCCCCTTCCGAGATGAAAAATGGCTGTCCGGCATCTAAAAATCTATGACCTGGCACCCATTCGCAGCTCTACTTAAACCTTAAATCAGTTAACTTGTCCGTACCAGTCGAAGAAGGCTAAAGAGAAACCAAAACCGAACTTCGAACCAGTCCGAACCGCGCTGGCTGTTTAGAACCACCTGACGGCTCCTTTATGCTCTCAAGTCAAAGTCCATAGCGATATCACCGGCACGCACGTGCATTTTTTCTCCAGCGGCAATGTTGAGTGTCGGGTCCGGAAACGGCCAGTTTCTGCCCGCTTTTTTGCTATGCTCAGCTTCGCATTCACGCTACCAGGCCAGCCTGTTTCAAGGGGCAAGGACATTGATTGAAGATACCCAATAGCGCTAGTTTTGCTCCCTGTGCAGAGAGCCTGCTAAGCGATGGATTTTGCCTGCTGCCACAGGTGCTCGCTGCCGTTGAGTGCCGAGACTTCATTGCGCAATACGACACGGAGCAGATCTACCGGTCGACCATCGATATGGCGCGCTACAACTTCGGTAGGGGCCAGTACCGCTACTTTGATACGCCGCTACCCGAACACATCGCGCATCTACGCACACGGTTTTATGAGTTATTGGTCGAACCCGCGCGGGTTTGGGCACAGCGGGTCAAGGTCGATGACAACTATCCAGCGACCTTCAAAGCCTTTGAAGCATCACAGAAGCGCCGCAAGCAGACCAAACCCACCCCCTTGATCCTGCGTTACACCAGCGGAGATTACAACTGCCTGCATCAGGACATCTCCGGGGAACACTATTTCCCCTACCAGATGATTTTTTTCCTGAGTCAGGCCGGACGGGATTTTGAGGGAGGTGAACTGGTTCTCACCCAACAGCGCCCACGTATGCAGACAATTCCCCATGTCATCAAACCGGACAGGGGCGATTGTGTGATCATTGCCTCGAAGTACCACCCCTGTGCGGGTAAACGCGGCAGCTACCGCACCACCTTCAGACACGGCGTGGGGAAAATCACCGACGGCGAGCGTTATAGCCTTGGCATAATTTTCCACAACTACGCGGACCCGGCAGCCTCTGAATAAATCGGTAGTAAATATTGTTGGGGGGCCGGAGCGCCGTAACGCCCCGGTCCCCGGTGGGATTGCCTAGAAAGATATTGCTCCACGTACTGAGCGAAAAAGATTGGTAGATCTACCGGAATGAATGCGATTTCAGGGACGCTGATGACGATTTCGAGCCTTCTCAGGATAAAACCATTCATCGCCAGAGAGACATTCTCGTGTCATATCCCGTTTATCCTGTCTATACCTTGAAAGGTAGTACTTATATCACGGTCGATACCGAGCCAACTCAACTTCTGGAATCACCTTGTAGTGCTTGACATTGGCGGTCATAAGAGCGGAACCGCATTCCACAGCCGAGGCAACTATCAGCGCATCAGCCAGTTGCAGTCCATGGGATAACGCGTAGTTCTCAATGTAGACTGTGGCGCGGTGACTGATATTTTCGTTAAGGGGAAGAATTTCCCATTCACACTCATGGATGGTTTGCCGCAATAACCGGAATTCTTCTTTATTGCGCATACCTTGCACCAATTCCATGTAGGTGATTGCCGACAGTTCAACAGACTGACATTTATCGATGGCCCTCTGAGCGGAATTTCGACCACGAAATAGCCAGATCAGAACGTCAGTATCAATCTGCATGACTGCGGCCTTTACGGAGATCGCGGACATAGGCGTTTACGTCCTCGATTTCATCCCGATCTTTCCAGATACCAAAAACAGGAAATTCTCCAGTGGTCGAACCAAATTTCTTTCGGTCTTGCTCAATGTTCACGAGTCTTGCCCTGGGCTTGCCGCGATATGTGATGGTTACAGGCTCACCGCGATCCAGGCAATCCAGAATTTCACGTACGCGAGTCCTTAGCGCCTTGGTTGTGACTTTCATTTCAACGGTCTCCTAAAGTGACACATTGAAGTGTACACTTCTGATGTTACTTCTTCAATTCAGGAAACTCGCATGATTCAGTTAACCAGACAAATTCAGGTAATTGATTCCATAGGATGTCTCGGAGGGCTGCATTGTCAACGCTTCTTCGATCAAATTGCCATCATTACCAGCCAGACGAGAATTCAATTTTGTACATTCCATGAGCCTGAAACCAACCACCCCCATCATCACGGTATCGACAAGGTCCCCGCGCCCCCCCTGATCTCGGAATGACAACAGATGGTATTGCCAATTTAAATGCCACTGGCCGATGATCCACGGATGAATATATACAAGCGGCACCGATTCACGCTCAGCTTTCTCCGAGTCGTCGGGCCGCTCTATCGAAGAAATGCTGGCGACCCGCGGCATACAGACTTCTTACGGATCCATAAGACCTTGGTGTTTGAAGTTTCCTGGGGAATACACAAAATCTCCTCGGAAACGTCAAGGTAAATTGGGTGATATTTGGTACCTGGATGAGGTGTTTATATCAGTGGGTGGTAAACGCCAATATCATTGGCGAGCGGTCGATCAAGATGGCGACGTCATCGATATTCTGGTGCAAAGCCAGAATTAATCAATCCTCTCTCAGCCCTGATTTGCGTGCACGAACTTAAGCAGCTCGCGCAGTCGCGCACTCGCTCTCGATCGCAAGGTTTTGCCCGCTCCCTGCTCCGCTTGCTGCAGCTCCCTGCCGGCAGACTGCTGTTCGCGCACGAACGCCAGCAACGCGCTTAGCAGCGGGCTGGCTTTCAATCGCAGGGCTTCGTCCAACACCTGCTCCGCTTGCGCCAGTTCCCCTTTGGCAACCCGCATTACTGCGTTTCGCTCCAGATACTGCGCCCGTTGCTCGATCTGCAGCGGCAGGGACCAATCGCAGCCGCAACGGACACAGAGCGGTTCACCTTTCAGGCGCGCGCGACAAACAGGGCAACGCTCCATTCAGGATTCCAGATAGAAGATCAGGTCGGTGAGTTCGTCCGAGGCTGTCTGCAGAGCGGCGGAATCGTGGCTTGTCATCGCGTCCGTCAGACCTTCGACCAGGTCTACGAGATCCTCCCGGTCGTCTTCGCCTGCACCGTCCATAAGGCGCTCCGCCTTTTCGATCAAAGCCCGGGCCTGGGTATAATCCCGATTCTGGGCTCGCTCTTCCTCCACCATGCCCTTACCCTCGAAGAGCTGCCCTATTCGGTCCACGGCCTGCTTCATCTGTGCTGCCTCGAAACGGGCGATGGCGTTGTCGATGGTAATACTCCTGGCCAGACCGGTCTCCTTCTCCTTCGCCGTGACATGCAGGATGCCGTTGAGATCCAGGGAAAAGGTAGTGATGACAGGATTGCCACTGGGCACGTCGCTCAGGCCCTCGATGAGGAACCTCCCGATCTCGGTGTTGTTCAGGGCATCGGGGTCCTCGCCCTGGTAGACCATTACCTCCACCGTGGTCTGGCCGTCGCAGGCCGTATAGAAAACCTCGCTCTTGGAAGTGGGAATGACGCTGTTGCGGCGAATCAGGGGAACGTAACAATAGGGGTATATTTCCCCTTTGAACTCCGCCAGGGCACTGGTGCCGAAGGTATAGGGTGTGACATCCACCAGCACGCTGGAGGTGGGCCCGCCTGCAATCACCCCGGCCTGGATCGCGGCGCCGGCCGCCACACAGAGCTCCGGGTCCACATCGCTGCGCGGCCGCAAGCCCAGCTCACTCTCGAGATGCCGCGCGATCAGGGGGGTACGGGTAGCCCCGCCCACCAGCAGGATCTCATCCAGTTGGGAGACTCTGATACCGGCTCCTTCCAGCGCAGTATGGGCGGCTTGCAGCGTCTCATCGACGAAGGGACGGATCATCGCCTCGTAGTCATCCCTGGCCAACTCCAGAGAAAGATGGACTGGCACCCCGCCCTGCCCCATCAGGTACTCCTCTTCGAGCATTGCATAGGGATTGTCCGACAAGCTGATCTTGGCAGACTCCGCGGCGCGCAGGATACGGGCCATTGCCTGGCTGGACGCAGAGATATCCAGGTCTTGCTCCTGTTTGAGATGGTCCAGGACGTGGTCGACAATTTTCTGGTCGAAGTCATCGCCACCCAGGTGATTGTTGCCGTGGCTGGCCAGTACCTCCACCACATCATTTTCCAACCGCACAACAGACACATCGAAGGTGCCGCCACCGAGATCGTAGACCAGAATCCGTTTCGGGCCGCTGCTGCTACTCTCGTAGGCCAGCGCAGCCGCGGTGGGCTCGTTGATGATACGCGGCACTTCCAGGCCGGCGATCTCGCCAGCATCTCTGGTGCTCTGGCGCTGGGCATCCGAAAAATAGGCGGGCACGGTAATCACCGCCTTGCGCACTGACTCTCCGAGATGGGACTCCGCTACCGCTTTCAGCCGTTTTAGAATCAGCGCGGAGATCTCCTGGGGGGTGTAGTCCTGTCCCCCGAGTACGACCTTCTCATCGCTGCCCATGCGACGCTTGATGGAGCGCACTGTGCGCTCGGGGTAGAACCGGTATTGATTCCAGGCGGCTTCGCCCACCAGCAGGGCGCCGTCGTCCGCCAGGCCGACCATAGAGGGCAGCAGCCTGGAGCCATTGCTGATCTCCAGCACCTCCACCCGGCCGTCCCGCGCAACGGCGACCTCGGAATTGGTAGTGCCCAGGTCGATGCCAATAATCGTCTCGTTCATCATTCAGAAACCTTTTTGTTCACTATAACTTCGGCCGGGCGCAAGACCTTGTCGGCGCACAGGAAACCCTTACGCGGCTCGGCCAGTACGATGCCGTTATCCTGGTCATTTCGCTGCTCGGTGCTGCTGACTCGCATGGTGTTGGGATCCACCCGCTTTCCCACCGGATCAATCGGACTGACCTGATAGCGCGCCAGCAGACCGTCAAGCCGGCGCAGTGTTATCTCCATACCCTCGCCCACGCCCCGGACCAACCTTGCCCTGCTGCCGCGCAGGCGATCTATCAGGCCCGGGCGATACTCCCGCAGACTGCGTATGGCGGCGTCGATCCGGTCCCGCAACTCCAGGATTTCCAGCAATAACGGTCGCTCGGCGTGCTGCCGCAGCTCATCTTCCCCCTGGCGACGCCTGATCAGCTCATCGTTGAACTGCTGGTTGGTTACGCCCAGGCCATCGATCAGTTCCCGGGAGTGGTCCAGGGCCTGCTTGACCTGGCGAGACTCCAGCCGAACCTCGTTTTTCAGGGCGGCCAGCTCGGCAAACAGGGTGTACAGGTCGATCTCCCCGGATTGTTCCCCCTGTGCCGCTTTCTCACCTGGCGTCGATTCGAGGTACTGCCGAAACTGCCCGATCAATTGCTCTTTGAGTTTCGAGTCCATCACGGCTGATCCACCCGGGGCACTGCCCGCAGCAGTTCACGGAACAGCTCGTACCCGGGGCGCTGCGCTCGACTGCCGCGCGTCAGGCGTTGCAGGAGATCGGACCGCGTGGGCAGGTCGGTATTGAACAGCTCATAGTCCAGGCGCGACCTTCGGGTCCTGATTAATTCGTAGGCGGCGCGGACGGCCTGGAAAGTATCCGGGTCCTGTTCTGCCGGGCAGCGGCGAATTGCCTCGAGGTAGGCCTGGTGAATGGTTTCATCGCTCGCATCGCGGGTGACGCCGAGGATAAGATAGGGATCCTGCATCAGAATAAATCGAATTGGTCCGGGTCGTGTGGTGTGACTTTCTTGCGGGGCTTGCGGGGTGAATTGCCGGTCTGGGGAGGAAGCAAATCGTCCGAGATTGCATCGAGTAGCGTGGGATTGAAATCCCCCTGCAGCATTTTCTCCAGCAATTGCTGCAGCCCTTCCGAACCCATAGCCCGCCTCATCTCCGCGACCTCGGCCGGGCCGAGGCTTTCCATGAACATGTCGATCATCTGCTGCAGGTCCAGCTCGTCGGGCAGCCATTCGGGGCCTTCATCGATATCGAAGGGGTCGAAGGGCTCGTCATCATCCGCGTACCCGAAGGGCGAACCCCCCGCCAGCAGCTGTCCGATTCGGTGCACGCTGCGCATATCCCCCTCCGCGCGCGCTGTTTCGAGAGCGCCATCCAGGCTCTGTCGCTCTTTCGGTGACATCGGCACGAAGCAATTGTTCCTGGCGTCAATCTGGTGAAAAACGAAAAGCGGCGTGCCCGGCCAGCGTTTCAGTGCCGCGCTGGCATAACGGCTGCGCAAACCCCCATGCCCCACGCGCAACCAGATTTCGCACAGATGCTCCATTTCCGCCTTTGAAAAATCCAGCCCGGCGGCTCTGTCCAGCGGCGCCTGCAACTGCTTCACTGCCCCGGCGACAATATCCTCGTTGTCCTCCGCTGGCTCGCCGAGAGCGGGTATCAGCGCCAGGATCTGCTTCCGGCTTCCCTTGCGCGGGAGTTTCGGCAACCGCGCCAGCTTCACCACAGTGGCCATGGAGCGGCCCATGCGCCCGGCTTCCATGAGCAGATAGAAGTGGCCAAGCAGCCCACCACCCGTGCGCTCAAAGCCGGCTAAAAAGCAAGGGTGCGCCGCATCCTTGTCACCGCAATCCAGTTCCAGGATACCCAGCACGATATCGATCCGTCCCCGGGCTTGTTCCGAACCCGCCCAATCCAGTGCCTGCTCGAGTTCCTTGCGCGCCAACGGGAGCTTTTTCTGCCGAATCTGTTTGCGGGCATGGGCAAGATGGGAATTCATCAGGATGTCGCGCACCCGGGGATTCATGGGATCCAGTTCCAGAACCTGTCGTGCAAGGCGGGCAGCCTTTTTGTAGGCGTTACTCGCGATCGCCGTCTGCACCGCCTCGGTCAGGACTTCAGCATCCTCCGGATAACGGGCCAGCGCCCCGTCCAACACCCGGCGCGCATCTTTTAACCGGTGTTCCTGCCGATACAGACGTATCAACTCCAGATGGCTGGGTCGGTGGTCGGGATCACATTCGAGGGCGCGTTCCAGTGCGGCGAATATGGGCCCATCGGGGGGCTCGGTCCTGAGCCAGTGCCGGGTCATGTGGCGCAGCGTCAGCGCCAATATCAGTGCATTCTCGGAGTTCTGGAGTAGCTCCGGATCATCCAGTGCGATACAGGCTTCGTACCAGTGTTTTTCCACGTCATAACAGGGAAGCCCGTCTGCTTCAGCACGCAGGGCTTTGATGCGATAGTGATGAAACCAGGGAAGCTGGCCAAGTGACTTGGTACAGGCGGCTTCACCCCGGGGATACGACACAAGGATTCGCATCGCAATCTGCCGTACGTACTCTTCCCCAAGTTCCTCCCGGTGGCGCAGCAGAAAACGCAAAAATCTATCAGTAGCCAGCTGCTCCCCAAGCTGGTGCAGCTCCTGTGCCAGGTCGAGTTGCTGAGCCGACCAACCCTTCAACGTCGCGGCAAAGCGGCGCTCCGCCTTGCCCATGCTCTGGTAGCGACGCAGAAACTCCAGGTCCGGCGCCTGGCTGGACTTGATCGCTGCACTCAGAGCATGAAAAGGTGACGCACCATCGACGTGATCCAGCAATGCTTCAGCTCCCGTGTTGTCATTGTCCAGTATCGAGAGGGCCTTGAGAATCTGGCGGAAGTCCCGAAAGGGCGAACGGAAGGGAATGGCCTTCAACTGCCGTTCCATCTCATCGTCCCGACCGCTGCAATAGGCCGCCAGGGCCGCCAGGGCCGCGGGGAAATCGCGATGCAGGGGATCATCTTCTTCCGGGAAGAGATCCAGCAGCCCCTCCTGTCCGGCTAATGCCTGAACTGCACAAAATACGCGCAACCAGGGCAGATGGCCCCGTTTTTCGATCTGCTCGCGCTGCTCCCGCAGCAGTTGGCACGCTGGTTCAATCTCTCCGCTTTGAAACAACAGCTCTATGTAAGCGGGTTCGGCGAGGAAGCGATCACAGGATTCGGCGCGATTGCGCCAGATGACAGCGGCCTCCTTGAACATGCCCTTGGCCGCCAGGCTCCGGGCGCGTCCTGCATAGGCCTCGGCTAGAGACTGCGTTAAGTCCGGCCGCCGCTCCTGCTTCAGCAATTCCTTGAATGCGATGACGGCTTCCCGGTACTTGCCGGTTTGTAACAACTCGCCTGCCAGCGCCTCCCGTTGTTGCGGGGAGAGGCCCGCCTGTGATTTTGCGCGGCTCGCCCGCGAATTGCGGTTCTTTTTTCGTTTTCCGGCCATACTGATCTAACAACAACGATCTAATAACAACGGCTGCAATCCGGCAGAACAGGCCAATGTCGCAAGTTGGGCATGCCACAAACGAGCAGGATTCTCTTTCAGATTGACGAAACCGGGAGGTAGTCGCAGTGTACCTCAGAGAGCCGATCTTGCAACTCATTTTTACAATTTTGTGAACTGATTTCACATGGTAACTACTCACGAGGTTGAGTAACAGGCCGGGCAGAAAGCGCCATCAGTATCGCGACCTGGAGGAACTGATGCAGGAGCGATGCTACGCCGTAGATCATAGCACCGTTCAGCGCTGGGTCTTGCATCACGCGCCTCGTATCGAGAAAGCCTTTCGCAAAAACAAAAAGCGGGTTGGTCATCGCTGGCGGCTTGATGAAACCTACATAAAAATCAAAGGCGAATGGAAATATCTCTATCGCGCCGTCGACAAACAAGGCAATACCATTGATTTCTCGCTGACAGCGAGGCGAGACAAAAAGTCCGCTTTACGCTTTCTCAACAAAGCGTTCCCGGAGGCCGAGGTTGAACTGAACGTGGCAAATACCGAAACCATCGCCCACCGGGTAGCCAACTACGAGTTGGACAGCGGCCTGATTGAAGGCTAACTGCGGTACCCGGCGCTTGAAGTCCTGCCCTGGCGCAGCGACGAACTGGTGGCCTTCGCCGCCCCGGATCATCCCCTGATAACCCCATTAACTTTGACCTCAGAAAGGTCCTCACTAAAACCCACAAATGCAAAACTAGACGTACCCTATAAAGTTGCTCTATCAACAAGGAATTATAGTATGTGGTCCTGCTAGCGGTGCCACATACCCCCACCAATAAACGCTGTCCCTTCTGAAAATTCGATCGTATTGAATTTATTGACTATTTTCGGCAACCCATGAAAGATGACAGCCATGTCAATTCTTCACCTCGTAGTCACATTTATACATTCACTATTCAAAACTCGATGTCGGTTAGTGCTGGAAAACCTGGCGCTCAGGCAACAAGTAGCAATGCTTCGGCAATCGGTGAAGCGCCCTCGTGCAACGCCCGCAGACAAGCTGTTTTGGATACTCTTTTCTCGTATGTGGATGGCTGGCGTAACACACTGCATGCCCTACACCCGGATACCATTGTTCGCTGGCATCGCTATGGCTTCCGT
>JAPUKZ010000268.1 GCA_027295405.1 Gammaproteobacteria bacterium | reverse complement strand
GCACAGTGGTGGCGAGGTCATTGAAGACCCCCTGCTGGCGTCCAGGGAACCGGACCCGGAGGACACGGCCCGGGTAACGGATTTCGTCCGCGAATATCTACCCGGCGTTGGGCAAGAGCAGCGACACGCGGTGTGCTTTTACACCATGACACCTGATGGCCAATTTATCGTTGATCGAGTACCCGGCAGCCAGCGAGTTGCCTTCGCCGCCGGGCTGTCCGGTCACGGCTTCAAGTTCACCCCGGTACTGGGAGAAATCCTGGCGGACCTGGTACTGGAAGGACACTCACATTTTGAGCTCGATTTTCTCGGTCTTGATCGCCTTCGCGAGTAAGCGATGATGAATCACGGGTATTACGCTATCCTTAAGGGATAGCCAGCGGATTACGCCAATGACCAGAGTACTGGGTACCATTTTCCTGCTGTTTTGCCTGCCCTGTGCAGCGACAACCATCTACAAGTCGGTGGATGCCCGGGGCCGGATAACGTATTCGGACCAGGTGCCGGTCGAAACCACGGTAGTTGAAATCCTCGAATACACCGAAACTGCCCCCACCCTTGCAGCCGATGACGTTGCGCGCCTGGCCGAGATGCGTGAAACCACGGATCGCATGGCGGCAGATCGCAGGGAACGCGAAGCAAGCCGGGCCAGGATTCGGGAGCAACGCGTCACAACACAAATCGTACAGGTACACCAAGAGCCCTACTACTACCCCGTCTACGGTCGGCGCCTGCACCGTCCCATTTTTCGACCACCGATCCATCGGCCGTGGTCTGTGAGCCACTCCGCAATTCGTTCACAGTACCCCGCCAGCTTGATCAGGCAACACTATACCGGCGCCGCCGCGCGTGTTTTTAATCCTCAGGCCCATAATCCTGGCCGTTGATGATCCATTGTTGTGCGAGACCAAATCCCGGGAGGAAGCTGAGTTCGATGAAGGCGCTGAAGCCCGGGCAACTGGCCAAGCTACGAGCCAACCCGGATTTGATCGAAGCAGCCGTTGAGGAAGCGCGAGCTTATGATTAACCGGTAGTGAACTCCGGCCGCATCACGCCAGGGCAGTATCAAACAGCACCAACAATCGCGCCCATGCACGCTCAGCCTGCTTTTCGTTGTACACCCGCGAATCCGGCGGACACCATCCGTGCATGGCCCCCTCGTAGACTTCAATTTCCGCGGCCAGGCCGGCTTTGTCATAGGTTTCCCGCAGAACATGCTTGACCTCCGGCTCACGCTCATCATCATTGGCGGCGATGGCAAACAGAAATTGTGCATTCATGGTCGGGACCAGAAGGTGTGGGCTGTCGGCCTTGTCGGTCACCAGTCTGCCGCCGTGAAAAGAGGCGCCGGCACCAATCCGGTCAGGTACGGCCGCCGCTGTGCGCATGGTGATCGGGCCACCCATACAGTAACCGGTAGTACCCATCTTGCGATTGGTATCGACCGGGGCTTGTTGATCCAGGAAGCTGACAAAAGCCCTGGCATCGGTCATATTTGTTTTGGCAGAGAGCGATCGTGCCATGGGCAATACCAGGTTGCGGGTGGACTCATCCTGGAAGCTGGCGCCTTCCGGTATCACCGGTGACCTGGCACTGCGATAATAGGGGTTAACCACCAACACCGAATATCCGGACTCCGCCAGTCGCTTTCCCATCAACCGAAAAGCCGGCCGCAAGCCCAGGATGTCCGGCCAGATGATCACGCCAGGATAGCTACCACTGGCCGGGTGAACAAACAGGCAATCGGCCATGCCATCGGGTGTTTGCACCATGACATCCGTTTCAATCACGTCCATGGCATTGGCCGCGCGGGGAATTAGCAGTGCAAGTGCGGCGCCCGTGGTCAGGGCGTTAAACGTTCTGCGGGACAGAGTGCCTGATTTGCCCAGATATTTTTTATTGTCTTCAACAGTATTCTGGTCACACATGGAGTTCCTCCCCTTTGCTACCCGGTTTTATGACACAGGTCAACATGGCCTGATTTACGTGATTCAGGTTTTTTCGAGTTTGATAGACGCCGAATTGATGCAATAGCGCAGTCCCGTGGGTTGCGGGCCATCTTCGAACACATGCCCCAGGTGTGCGCCACAGTTCTCGCACATCACCTCGGTACGAGTCATACCGTGGGTGGTATCGCTCTCCTCGCGAATGGTCTTGTCATCGGCTGGTTGAAAAAAGCTGGGCCAGCCACAACCGGAGTCGTACTTGCCGTCGGAGAGGAACAACTGCTCACCGCAACATCGGCAGTTGTAGGCGCCGACATCTTTGGTGTTGCAGTACTCTCCGCTGAAAGCCCGCTCGGTGCCTTTTTCCCGGGTGATACGGTATTCCTCAGGCGTCAGCTTCTCACGCCATTTTTCGGTGTCTTCCTGATCTTTAGTCATCTGCGGTACACTGGGTTTCTTTCCCACTTCATTTCACAATCCATGGCTGACCTGAATATAGACGATTTTTATCGCGACTGCGCGGTGATCATGCTGCGACTTTACTCAAGCTTTCCCCGTAAAGCCATACTCTACGTCGACGATATCTGCGGTCCCGACACACCGGACGAGTTCGGCCTGCACTCGGAGCGACACCAGGCCGCGTTCAGCGCCATGGTATGGCTGGCCGAGGTTGGCTACATAAACTTCACCGAAACAGTCCGCGAGGAGGCCCTGGACCAGGCAGTACTCAGCCAACGCGGGTTTCTAATGCTGTCCTCTCGCTCGGAAATTGAACTGGGCATTGCTGACGAGACTGACGACTCCCTGCCGCCCTCAGTCATGGAGCACTCCTTGACTAATGTCATGCAAATACGCAGGGCCTTAAAGGAAGGATCATCGATTTTCATCCAGCAGGTAATACACGCCCTGTTGTCGAGCTAGCCCCCGATCGGTGACCCGGGGGGCGGCTTTACACTCTCTATCGGTGGTAGCGCTGCCACATTGCTTTGCAGTGCTGCAATCTGTGCGCGGGCAAAACGATAGTGGGCGCGCCAGTTCGAATCCTGCGGCGATTGTCCGGCCAACCAGGCATCCAGTTCCAACAGGCCATCCAGGGCCACCGCGCGCACTTGCGGCGCCGCCTCAGCCGACGACACCTGGGCCATCAGACCCTGCAGAATCGCAAAATCCACGCTGCGTTGCAGCGCGGCATGTGCCGATGGCAGCGGCCGACGCCAGCTGGCTGCCAACAAGTCTTCAATCAGTTCGGCATACCCGGGCTGCTTGTTGTCACGGTCGTGAATGCGGTTCATCCTGGCGGCACGCTGGGGATTAAGCAGTACTTCCAGGGTCAGGGTAGCCGCTGCCTCCGCGGCGGCAAGCGAATCAAAAATCCCACCGGTGTGCCGCGGGAAAAGCTCACGGTTGGCTGGCACACCCGGTGGCCGAGGCGGTATAAGTGCCGCAAGCCCCGCCGGTAAGGCCAGAAAACCCGGGTCCAGCGTAGCGAGCAACGCAGCCAGGGCGCGCCGTTGCTCTCGGGCGGGTACCTCGGCGGTAATCAACTGCCCATCACCCCGGTTGGCATAGCTGAAATACTGGCCTCCCAGGGTTTTGCCGGCGGCCTGTAACTGGTAGCGATGCAACAAATACATCGGCACCAGGGCTTCCTCCAGGGTAGCCATGGGCCGGCCGTAAGGAATCACCTGTGGAGAAAAATTGTCCAATACCAACCGGCGCACCTTGATTATGTGCTCCAGCTCATCGATGGCATTGCCGGCGTTGTCCCACAGACTTCCCAGTGGGTGCGCCGTGCCGGCACCGCGAGCGTCCCGATCGGCGACGTAATACAGGCCCGAGGCCAGGGTCTGCTTGAGAATATCCGCCCGGGCAGACAGGGCATCAACGGTGTCGGGAAATTCCCGGTAGCCGTAGTTGATGGCGCGCTTGTCCCAGTCACCAATGCCAGACCCATAGGCCGCCGTCAGGTCCAGTTCTCCCTTCGCGTCAATGTCGATTCGAGGGTGTGGGTAATCCATTACCGATGCACGATCGTTGGCACTGGCGGCAAAATTGTGTTCCAGCCCCAGGGTATGGCCCACTTCATGTGCGGCCAGTTGCCGAATCCTGGCCAGGGCGAATTCCTCCAGCTGCGCCGGTACAACATCACTGTCATAGGGGGCGAGCAGGGCCTCCGCCAGCAAATAATCCTGGCGAACCCGCAACGAGCCCAGTGACACGTGACCCTTGATAATCTCACCGGTGCGGGGATCCACAATCGAAGCCCCATAGGACCATCCTCGTGTGGCCCGGTGCACCCATTGAATGACGTTGTAGCGGATATCGAGTGGGTCGGCACCGGCAGGTAACAGTTCCACGCGAAACGCCTTCTCAAAGCCCGCCGCGTTAAAAGCATCTACCCACCAGCTGGCACCCTCTATCAGCGCCGAGCGCACCGGTTCCGGAGCCGCAGAATCGACGTAATAGACTATCGGCTCCAGCGGCGGGCCCATCGCCTGCGCAGGGTCTCGCCTGTGCAGGCGATGGCGCGGCGTGAACGACCGCAACAGGGGCTCGCCAATGTCGCTGCTATAGTCCTGGAAATAGCCGGTCAATTCCGGATCGAAGTAACCCGCCCTGGGTTCATAGGCCAGGGGTGTATAAGCGTCATCGGGAAGACGGATAAAGGAATGGCGCATGTGCACCGTCACCTGTGTGGCATCCGGGGATACCTGCTGCAGAAATTGCCCGGCCGGTTTACCGACAAAGGTCACCAGCGCCTCCACCTCCGTATTGTCGGGAAAGCTGCCGGTTCCGGGCAGGTAGATGGCGGACAGATCGGGCTCGGGTTTATAGTCGCCCTCGCCCAGGCTTTCAAGCCGTGACGACAGGCCGTGTGCATCTCGCAAAAAGAATGCGCTGGCATCGACCAGTACCGAATTATCGTCCTCTGCCACCACATCAAAACCACCGAGGATCGAGACCGCAAAAGATTGCGCCACCGCGTCTCGCTCGGCCTGATCACCATCGGGGGCACGAAAAGCCAGGTTGTCCTGTATCAACAATACCCGGGGACCCACCCGCTGAAACCGCACTATCCTGGTCGGCCCCATCTGTCCACGATCGAGCCCAAGGTCGTTCGAGCCTACCCCCCGCGCCAACCAGGAGACGTAGAGAAACGGCTGATCGAACTGCGCCAGCTGTATATAGATTTTGCCCTTTTGCTCACTCCAGTAGATATCGAGGAAGCCCTTCATCGCCAGGGTGTCAGCGCTTAGCGTTGCGGGACTGGGCGCTTCGTTATCGCCGGTGTCCGGGGGGCTGCCACAAGCCGGCACTATCAACGCCAGCAGTAGTACCGACACCAACCTGCAATGATTTTTCACAGCATCCTATCTCCGGGCACACACGATAAAGCGCACACTATACCGCAGGCCTGTGGTAGCGATAGCTCAACACCTTGAGGCTGAGCTCGGGGTTCTCGTCGGCAAACTGGGGCGGATTGGGGAGACGCTGCTGAAATTCAAGATCCGGCGCATGTACGGCGACCAGCTCACGCAAAAAGGCCGACTCCAGGTGCGGCGAATTGAGACAGAGCAGGAGTTCTGCACCATCGGCACACAGTCCGGGCAATTTGGCGATCACCCGCCGATAGTCCTTTTCTGCGATAAAGCTGCCCGGCTGTCGACTGGGCGGATCGACCACCAGCACATCGAAAGGCGCCAGCCGGCGCAACTTCCCCCAACTGCGAAACAGGTCGTGGGAGAGGAAACGGCTGCCATCGAGGATACCGTTGCGCTGGTGATTTTGCTGACCCTGGCGCAGGGCCGACGCGGACATATCCAGGTTAACCACGGAGAGCGCACCGGCGGCACGGGCCACCACCGAGAAGGCACAGGTATAGGCAAAGAGGTTGAGAACTCGCCTGTCCGCCGCGCGTTCTGCCAGCCACTGTCGTGCCATGGCCATGTCGAGAAAGAAACCCAGGTTCTGCCGCCCGCCCAGCTGCAGACCGTAGTGCAATCCGCGCTCTCGCGCAGTGGGCTTATGGGGTAGTTCGCCCCACACTACTTCCACGGGCACATCCTTTCGGTTTCTCCACTGCAAGCCCAGGCCGGTAATCCCCAGGGGCTGGATCAGCGCCAGCAAATCAGCGCTCAGTTGATCCAGCCAGTCCTGCTCTACTTCGGCAAACAGCGTAATCAACACCAGCGGATGAAAGTAGTCGATGGAGACATGCTCCAGACCCTCGAATCGCCGACCACGACCATGAAAGAGCCGACAAGCATCACCAGCCGTCCCGGCCAGGTTGTTTTCGACTTCTGCCAACAGGTTCTCCGGTGAACTCATAGGTGACTCAGGGCAATACCGCCAGTGGATAGAGTATTTCGTCGTGATAGCCGGTGACCACCCGTCGGTAGCCACACAGGTCCTGGTCCAGTTCGGGATCATTGGTATCGACAAGCAGGGCGCGTCCCTGCAGGGCGCTGATTTTCCCCTTGCCCGCGACGATGGTGATATTGTCCAGGCCCACCTGCCGAATGACCGCTGGGCTGATCTGTTGATTACCACGGCCGAAGACATGTCCCTGGCCGCCGATAACGGTCACCACTATCTGCGCGGGCCCCTGATGTGCAGCCAGCAACTCAAGCAATTGCCGTTCAGTGGCATCAATGACCAACACTTCACCGTTGCAGATGGCGTCAACGCCCAGCAGGGTGCCCGGTAATTGCAGGTTTTCGAGTATCGCGGCGGTGGTTGAACCGGGACCGATCAGGTACAGCACACCCTCACCCATGCCCTCGATGAAATCCGCCGCGATATCCTCGGCAACCAGCTCCTGGCTCTCCACCCCGGCGACCTTGGTATGCTGCAGAAACCGCCCCTCCTCCGGCGTCCGCAGTTCACCGTAGAACTGCGAGCGAACAATGCCCTCGCGGAAGGCCTCCTCATCGATATCCCGCACTTCGCGCAGCTGCACATTCACCAGGCCTGCAACCGCCAGGCGCGCCAGCAACTCAGCCGCCGCCTCCGGCGATACCGCGTAGACAGCCGAGTGCATCTTCACCCCGCAGGGGATACCCAGC
>JAPUKZ010000267.1 GCA_027295405.1 Gammaproteobacteria bacterium | reverse complement strand
CCACCCTATATGGCGACATGGCGGGTGGGTTTGATGTATTGAAAGACGTGCCAAAAACCCTGGTGTTTGAGTTGGCGCGGTACCGCAACACGATTGAACCGGTTATTCCGGAACGGGTGATTGTGCGGCCCCCGTCAGCGGAGCTGGCGCCGGACCAGAAGGATGAAGACAGCCTGCCACCTTACGCTGTGCTGGATCGCATTCTGGAACTGTATGTGGAACGGGACTACAGCGCTGAGGCGATCATCGCCGAGGGCCTGGACCGGGAGCAGGTGACGCGGGTAGTGCGACTGGTGGACCTGAATGAGTACAAGCGTCGGCAGGCACCGATCGGCGTACGCATCAGTCGCCGCGGCTTTGGACGCGACCGTCGTTACCCGATTACCTCGGGCTGGAAAATCGGACACTGAAGAGTAAATACCGGCTAATAGGAGCCGTCCGCTGGACGGTTGTCGAACTCCGGCGGGCGCGGCCGGTCAAACAGACCCAGGGTCATCTTGTTGATGGCGGAGCGTTCCGGCCCCGCTGCGGTGTAGTTGCTGATGAACTCACCGTTTTTACCCACGGAGGGGTGGTTGGGGTAGTTGAGAACCAGAACATTCAGAGTGTCCTGGGCCAACTCTTCCAGTTCCAGTAGCACGTAGCCCTGCACCATAACCGCAAGCCCGTCCGCTACGGCCGGAGTTTGCTGAAAGTTTTCCACCACATAGCGGCCACGGTTTGCCGCGGCAAGATAGGCGCCGCGCTTGAAGTAGTAATTGGCCACGTTGATTTCGTGCCGCGCCAGCAGGTGGCGCAGGTGCACCATACGCGACTTGGCATCAGTGGCGTAGGCGCTGTCGGGGTAGCGCGCCAGCAGCTGTGCGAACTCGGCAAACGACTCCCTGGCCTGGCCCGGGTCGCGCTTGGTTTTGTCTCCGGGCACGAAGCGATCCAGAATGCTCTGTCCGCTGGTGTAGGCGGCCAGGCCCTTCATGTAAAACGCGTAGTCGACGTTGGGGTGTTGCGGGTGCAGCCGGATAAAGCGATTGGCCGCTTCTATCGCCGCGTCGTGCTCATAGTTGTTGTAGTGGGCGTACACCAGCTCCAGCTGTGCCTGTTCCGCGTAGCGACCAAAGGGAAAACGTGATTCGAGCAGCTGCAGACTTCGCACCGCCAGCTCGAAGTTTCCATTGCGCAAATAACGCTGGGCGGTCTGGTACAGCTCCACTTCGGAAGAGCTCGCACCCGGCGGCAGATCCAGCTCTTCGTTGTTGGAGCAGCCGACCACGGTAACCATGAGCAGGCTGAGCAGGAGGATTCTGATTGAGGGCATGTCCGGCACTTGAATAATAGGACGCCATGCTACACTGGCGATGTTTGGTCTGTTTGAGGCCGCCTATTTAACCACAGGATCAAAGCTGAAGCCATGCCAGGGCGCATAGAGCAAGAGGCTGTCGTTGGTTCCAGCCAGCACGGTCTGCGCCTGGACCAGGCGGCTGCAGAACTGTTTTCTGATTTCTCCCGTTCTCGCCTGCAAGCCTGGATTCGCAGCGGCGCCCTGCGCCTGGACGGCAACCTGATGCGGCCCAGGGACAAGGTGGCCGCGGGAGCGCTATTGACTCTGGCGGTTGAGTTGGAAGAGGAAGTACCCTGGGCCGGCGAAGACATTGAACTGGATCTGGTGTTTGAGGATGACAGTATCGTTGTGCTCAACAAGCCAGCGGGGCTGGTGGTGCATCCCGCGGCCGGGCACCAGACGGGAACGCTGGTGAATGCCTTGTTGAAGCGTGAACCGGAGCTGGCAAATTTACCGCGCGCCGGTATTGTCCATCGCCTGGACAAGGATACCTCGGGCCTGATGGTGGTGGCGAAGACCCTGCAAGCCCACGCTCATCTGGTGGCGCAATTGCAGGAACGCACGGTCAAGCGTGAATACGCCGCAGTGTGCATCGGTGCGATGACCGGTGGTGGCAAAGTGGATGCGGCCATCGGGAGGCACCCGCGGGATCGCAAGAAGATGGCGGTGCTTTCTGTGGGTGGGAAACCGGCTGTTACCCACTTTCGAATCGCAGAACGCTTTGCTCACCACACCCACATAACGGTGCAGCTGGAGACCGGACGCACCCACCAGATTCGCGTGCATATGGCACACCTGCACTGTTCCCTGATCGGTGACCCCAGCTATGGAGGACGGCCCCGAATTCCCAAGGCAGCGGCGCAACCCCTGATCGATATGTTGCGGCAATTTCCGCGCCAGGCCTTGCACGCCCAGGCCCTGGGCCTGATCCACCCGCGTAGTGAGGAGTTACTGCAGTGGGATGTTCCGCTACCCCTGGATATGCAAGAGCTGCTGGGGGTACTGCGGGAGTATGATAGGGAAAGCCGGGACGATGCAGTTTATTGAACCGGACTGGCCTGCGCCGGCGACCGTGCGGGCGTTTACCACAACCAGACAGCTGACCGATGAGTCTCTGATCGCGCGACAGTTGCCTGAGAATTCTCGTGTCTGTCGCCTGCAACAGGTGCACGGCAGCGGCGTTGTCGATATCCTCGGCAGCGCGGGAGAAATCGAGGCGGATGCCTGTTTCAGTCGCGACCCCCTGCACGCCTGTCGCGTGGTCACCGCCGATTGCCTGCCAGTGTTGATCTGCAATCAACAGGGCACAGAAGTGGCTGCGATACACGCCGGCTGGCGGGGTCTGGCGGCGGGGGTCATCGAAAACTGTATGGCGCAACTACGTACGGCACCGGGGGAATTGCTGGTGTGGTTGGGGCCAGCCATCAGCCAGCGCGCCTTTGAGGTGGGTGAGGAGGTGTTGGCAGCATCTGCAGCCGCTGCACCGGCACAGTTGCTGGAACCCACCCGGGCCTGTTTTCGAGCGGGCGCCCCGGGTAAGTATTTTGCCGACCTCTACGCGCTGGCCCGCCTGCGTCTGGAAAACCTTGGGGTCACGCGGGTGTTTGGCGGTGAGTACTGTACCTGGTCGCAACCGGAGTTGTTCTACTCCTGGCGTCGCGACGGCACCAGCGGGCGCATGATCTCGGTCATCGTTTTCAGATAACCACACTTGAAATAGGGGCTTTAACCCCCCATATCCAGATGCATGTCGAGCCTGCCTGTACCCACGGGCCAGTCCTGAGAGGTGCACTGAAATGAGAATGGACAAACTGACCAATCCGCTGCAGTTGGCGCTGGCAGACGCGCAATCCCTGGCGGTTGGTCGGGACCACAATTTTATTGAGGCGCAGCACTTGCTGAGCGCCCTGTTGGAACAGCCGGGTGGCGCCTGTCGGCCCCTGTTGAGCAAGGCCGGTGCGGGTGTGCAAGCCCTGCAACAACAACTGACCAAAGCTCTGGACGGGTTGCCGCGAGTGAGCGGGGGAGACGGTGATGTGCACGTGTCCAATGACCTGGGTCGCATTTTGAACCAGGCGGACAAGCTGTCCCAGCAAAAGGGCGATGCCTATATATCCACTGAGGTCGTGTTGCTGGCGATGCTGGATAGTAAAACCGCGGTCTCGTCCCTGCTCCAGGGCGCCGGGGTTACCGCGGCCAGCTTGGAGCAAGCCATTACCGATGTGCGTGGCGGAGAGGCGGTTAACAATCCTGATGCGGAGGAGTCGCGCCAGGCGCTGGAAAAGTACACGATCGATCTGACCGAGCTGGCCGAGCAGGGCAAGCTGGACCCGGTCATCGGTCGCGACGACGAAATTCGACGCACCATTCAGGTATTGCAACGCCGGACCAAGAACAATCCGGTATTGATCGGCGAGGCCGGCGTGGGCAAGACCGCCATTATTGAAGGTCTGGCCCAGCGAGTCATTAACGGTGAAGTGCCGGAGAGCCTGCGCGGCAAACGCATCCTCTCCCTGGACCTGGGTTCCCTGCTGGCGGGGGCCAAATTTCGTGGTGAATTTGAGGAACGCCTGAAAGCGGTGCTCAACGCCCTGTCCAAGCAGGAAGGTCGCATCATACTGTTCATTGATGAATTGCACACCATGGTCGGCGCCGGCAAGGCGGAGGGATCCATGGACGCGGGTAATATGCTGAAGCCAGCGCTGGCGCGGGGTGAACTGCACTGTGTGGGCGCGACCACGCTGGATGAATATCGTAAGTACGTGGAGAAAGATGCCGCGCTGGAGCGTCGGTTCCAGAAAGTGCTGGTGGATGAGCCCAATGAAGAGGATACCATCGCGATCCTGCGTGGCCTTAAGGAGCGCTATGAGGTACACCACGGTGTCGATATCACCGACAGCGCAATCATCGCGGCGGCGAAGCTGTCCCAGCGTTACATTAGCGATCGCAAACTGCCGGACAAGGCTATCGACCTGATCGATGAAGCGGCCAGTCGTATTCGTATGGAGATCGATTCCAAACCGGAATCCATGGACCGTCTGGAGCGGCGCTTGATTCAGCTCAAGATTGAGCGCGAGGCAGTCAAGAAAGATACCGATGAATCGGCCCAAAAACAGCTACAGTTGCTGGAGCAGGACATTGACCGGGTCGAGAAAGAGTACGCCGACCTGGAGGAGATCTGGAAAGCCGAAAAAGCCATGGTGCAGGGATCGGCCCAGATCAAGAGCGATCTGGAGCAGGCGCGACTGGAACTGGAAGCCGCCCATCGCGCCAGCGATCTGACCCGCATGTCTGAACTGCAGTATGGAGTGATTCCGGAACTGGAAAAGCAGCTGCAACTGGCGGACGAGGCGGAGACCTCGGAGCGGACCCTGTTGCGCAATAAGGTCACCGACGAAGAGGTGGCAGAAGTGGTGTCGCGTTGGACCGGAATACCCATTTCCAAAATGCTGGAGGGTGACCGGGAGAAACTGCTGCGCATGGAAGAGGCGATACAGCAGCGTGTGGTCGGCCAGGCGGAGGCGGTACAGGCGGTGTCCAACGCCGTGCGCCGTTCCCGTGCCGGGCTCTCGGACCCCAATCGACCCAACGGTTCATTTCTGTTCCTGGGTCCCACCGGTGTCGGCAAGACCGAGCTGTGTAAGGCGCTGGCGGAATTCCTGTTCGATAGCGAGCAGGCCATGGTGCGCATCGACATGTCGGAGTTTATGGAAAAACACTCGGTGGCACGCCTGATCGGCGCGCCTCCCGGAGACGTCGGTTACGAGGAGGGTGGTTATCTCACCGAAGCGGTGCGGCGCAGACCTTACTCCTTGCTGTTGCTGGATGAAGTGGAAAAAGCCCACCCCGACGTGTTCAATATTCTGCTGCAGGTGCTGGAAGATGGCCGCCTGACCGATGGCCAGGGGCGCACCGTGGACTTCCGCAACACGGTTATCGTCATGACCTCCAATCTCGGCTCAGACCTGATCCAGGAGATGGCCGCTGAGGACGACTACGACGCCATGAAGGCGGCAGTGATGGCGATAGTAGGCAATCACTTTCGCCCGGAATTCATCAACCGGGTGGACGAGTCGGTGGTATTCCATGCGCTGGGCAAGGAGCAGATTCGCGGCATTGCGCAAATACAACTGGCGGGCCTGCTGCAGCGCTTGCAGGAGCGTGAGTTGAGCCTGGAGCTGGACGACGCCGTACTGGATAAACTGGTGGAAGATGGCTTTGACCCGGTATATGGCGCACGGCCGCTCAAGCGAGCCATTCAGCAGCAGCTCGAAAACCCCCTGGCGCAGGCTATCCTGGCGGGTAAATTCCAGGCCGGGGACAAGATTCACGGCAGCCTGGGGGAAGATAAGGTGGTATTTGCCTAATTGCAGTGGACGGCAATCGTGTCCTTGGCTTTTTTGCGCTGTATGTCCTTCTCCTCTTCGCTGAGATAGCGAATATCTCCCTCGGGGCTGCGAATACGTACCCGGGCCTTGGAGTCCAGTGTGTCGAGGTTGGCTTTGGCCTGATCACAATAGGCGGGATTCTTCTTGATCTTGGTCTGTTGTTCCGCGACGGTGACAGGCTTGGTTTCCGGTGTCGGCATGGCTGGCGCCGGGCTGGTGGTGCTGGTATCGGCAACAGAGCTGATCCGGCGTCTCATGCCGGTATCGGTAGAGATGAACTCGTACTCGACACCCGAGGGCGGCGGGCGATCACTATGGTGGGGGTTACCCCGTTCATCGAACCACTTGTAATAGCCGGCCTCGGCGAGAGCCTCAGAACCTGTCAGGCAGCACCCCAGTACCAGTAATGACGCGAAAATACCCTGTCTGCTTCGAAAAATCACAAATGTACCTGTTATTCAGTTCACCCCGGTATGCAAAATACCGCAAAGGTCCCCTCGGGCGCAATGCCAAACTCGGAAACCTGTGACCAGGCCCACAGGACCAAGTGGTTGACTTACAAGGTAAAGACACCAACAATACGACCCTCGAAGCGGTAGTGGCACAGCAGCACGTATGGTGATGTCGGTGTCCTCCGCGGGGAATGGAATGTTCTTCACGGCCCTTTGAGATCCCGTCACCGGTGAGCGTCGTATTGACGCGCACTGAGGCCACAAATCTGCGCTACCTCGCAGGGCGACCGACACACGGGTGTGCGTCCATGCGTTGCTCCGACTGGGGTGCGAGATTTTTGGCGTGCAGTGTCATCGGTTGCCAGGGGTAGTGGAGCTTACACAGGTCGTTCCAGACCTGGACCAGCACCGCATACAGTTTATTTATGCAGTTTATTTATGCAGTTTATTTATGCAGTTTATTTATGCAGTTTATTTAGAGTCATAAGCTTGGGAGACTGGCACGGTGGAGATGTTATCAGGCGGCGAGATGGTTGTTCGCGCGTTGCAAGATGAGGGTGTCGAATTTATCTTTGGCTACCCGGGTGGCGCTGTTCTACATATCTACGACGCGTTGTTCAAGGGTTCAAAAATACCGCACATACTGGTGCGGCACGAGCAGGCGGCCACCCATGCCGCAGACGGCTATGCCCGTGCCACCGGCAAACCCGGTGTGGCCCTGGTCACCTCGGGGCCGGGTGCGACCAATGCCATTACCGGCATTGCCACGGCCTATATGGATTCGATTCCCCTGGTCGTTCTGTCGGGCCAGGTGCAATCTCACCTGATCGGTGAGGACGCCTTCCAGGAAACCGACATGGTGGGTATTTCACGTCCCATCGTGAAGCACAGCTTCCTGGTCAAGAAGGCTGAAGACATTCCGCTGGTGATCAAGAAGGCTTTCCATATCGCATCCACTGGCCGTCCCGGACCGGTGGTGGTTGATATCCCCAAAGACATCACCCGCCCGGATGAAAAGTTTGAATATGACTACCCGGAGTCGGTGAAGCTGCGCTCCTACAACCCCTCCCAGCGCGGCCACTCCGGCCAGATCAAGAAGGCGGTCAAGTTATTGCTGTCTGCCAAACGACCGATTATCTACAGCGGTGGTGGTGTGGTGCAGGGCAATGGCAGCGAGCTACTGGTTGAACTGGCGCGTGGCTTGAACTACCCGGTGACCAATACCCTGATGGGTCTGGGTGGCTACCCGGGCGACGACCGCCAGTTCCTGGGTATGTTGGGTATGCACGGTTTTTATGAAGCCAATATGGCCATGCACAACAGCGATGTGATTCTCGCGGTGGGTGCGCGTTTTGATGACCGGGTGACCAATACTCTGGACAAGTTCTGTCCGGGTGCCAAGATTATTCACATAGATGTGGATCCCACCAGCATTTCCAAGACCGTACCGGCGGACATTCCCATTGTCGGGCCAGTACAGTCCGTGTTGAGCGATATGCTTACGCTGGTCGCGCAACAGCAGGAGAAAACACCGGAGTTGCCAGACCAGGGCGCGCTCGAGATCTGGTGGCAGCAGATAGATGAGTGGCGTGCCAGTCACGGTCTGCTGACTGCCCGGCGCTACCAGCTCGGTGAAGGGATCAAACCCCAGCAAGTGATCGAGTCCCTGTATCGCGTCACCGGCGGTGAGGCGTATATCACGTCCGATGTCGGTCAGCACCAGATGTTTGCCGCCCAGTATTACCCCTTCAATGCGCCGCGGCGCTGGATCAACTCCGGTGGTCTGGGAACCATGGGTTTCGGTTTTCCCGCAGCCATGGGGGTAAAACTGGCATTCCCCGACGCCGATGTCGCCTGTGTGACCGGGGAAGGTAGTATCCAGATGAATATCCAGGAGCTGTCTACCTGTACCCAATACGAGGTGGCAGTAAAAATCATCAACCTGCACAACGGCTACCTGGGTATGGTCAAGCAATGGCAGGACATGCAGTACGAAGGCCGCCACGCGGAGAGTGCCTACGCCGATTCACTGCCTGATTTCGTCAAATTGGTGGAGGCCTATGGCCACGTGGGCATGCGGGTTGAGAATCTGGCTGATCTGGATGCCAAACTCGCTGAAGCCTTTGCCCTGAAGGACCGGCTGGTATTTGTCGACGTGCACGTGGACCCCGCCGAGCATGTCTATCCCATGCATGTGGCCCCGCATGGATCGATGGCGGACATGTGGCTGAGCAAAACGGAGAGAACCTGATATGAGACGCATAATATCCGTTCTTATGGAAAATGAACCCGGGGCGCTGTCACGGGTGGTGGGTTTGTTCTCCCAGCGCGGCTACAACATCGAGACGCTGAATGTGGCGCCCACCAACGATATTTCCCTGTCGCGCCTGACCATGACCACCGCAGGCGATGACAAGCAGATGGAGCAGATCACCAAGCAGCTGAACAAGTTGGTGGATGTGGTGAAGCTGGTTGATTTGACCGAGGCCGCGCATATCGAGCGTGACCTGATGTTGATCAAGGTACGCGCAACCGGTCCCGAGCGCGCCGAGATCAAGCGCTGCACCGATATATTCCGAGGTCAGATCGTAGATGTGAGCCCGTCGGTTTACACCATCATGCTGTCAGGTACGGGCGACAAACTGGATGCTTTCGTCGAAGCCATGGGCGACACCCCAATCCTGGAAGTGGTGCGCTCGGGAGTAGTCGGCATCGCACGCGGCGAGCGGGTGTTGAGCCTGTAGCGAGGCACCGCGAGCGGAAGTACGCTCGATCGGGGTCGGGGGGGAGTGTGGAGAGCCTGCCCCCTGCTGGAGGGGACCACCGAATTCCTGCGGGGCCAGGCCCCGATTACGCGAGATTTAGATGATGGATTTCATCGCGGTCATATGGGCGCGCAGGACCTTGCCGACTTTTTCCACCGGGTGACTGCGGATGGCGTCGTTGACGGCAATCAGTTCTGCGTTGTCGACTCCGCTATCACCGCCCATGCCTTTGCCGATCACGTCCAGGTCGATCTTGCTCATGAAGTCGGCCAGTAGTGGACGGCAGGCGTGATCAAACAAATAGCAACCGTACTCGGCCGTGTCTGAAATCACCACGTTCATCTCGTACAGCTTCTTGCGCGCAATGGTGTTGGCGATCAGCGGCGTCTCGTGCAGTGATTCGTAGTAGGCCGACTCGTCGATGATGCCGGCAGACACCATGACCTCGAAAGCCAGTTCTACCCCGGCCTTGACCATGGCCACCATCAGGATACCGTGGTCGTAGTATTCCTGTTCCGGGATTTCCCGGGAGGTATTGGCGGATTGCTCAAAGAGGGTATCCGCGGTGGCCGCGCGCCAGCGCAGCAGGTTGGCATCGTCATTGGCCCAGTCTTCCATCATGGTTCTGGAAAAAACCCCGGTCATGATGTCGTCCTGGTGCTTTTCATACAGCGGACGCATGATTTGCTTCAGCTCTTCCGCCAGGTAATAAGCGCGGATTTTGGCTGGATTGCTGAGGCGATCCATCATATTGGTAACGCCGCCGTGCTTGAGGCCCTCGCTAACAGTTTCCCAACCGTACTGAATCAGCTTCGAGGCGTAACTGGCATCCATGCCCTTCTCGACCATTTTGTCGAAGCACAGGATTGAGCCGGTTTGCAGCATGCCGCAAAGGATAGTCTGTTCCCCCATCAGGTCGGACTTCACTTCCGCAATAAAGGAAGAATGCAACACGCCGGCGCGGTGGCCACCGGTGCCGGCGGCGTAGGCTTTGGCGATTTCCAGGCCGTCACCCCTGGGATCATTCTCGATGTGTACGGCGATCAGGGTGGGGACTCCGAAGCCGCGCTTGTACTCCTGGCGGACCTCGGTACCGGGGCACTTGGGTGCCACCATGACTACGGTCAGGTCCTCCCGAATCTGTTTGCCTTCTTCCACGATGTTGAATCCGTGGGAGTAGGACAGGCAGGC
>JAPUKZ010000266.1 GCA_027295405.1 Gammaproteobacteria bacterium | reverse complement strand
GGCCCGTTTTACAAGGACTCTCGCCACAACTTTTTCCTCCGGGGTCCCTCTGGTTGAAGCACTGGATTCTGTCGCTGGAGCAACTGGCAATATTGTTTATAAGGAAGCCAGTTTAGAAATTCGTGATGATATAACAACCGGTATTCAGCTAACTCAGGCAATCAAGTCAACTGGAGTCTTTCCAATTATGATCATCCAAATGGTATCCATTGGTGAAGAGTCAGGGGCATTGGACGAGATGCTGGCCAAGGTGGCGGACTTCTACGAAGATGCGGTAGACAATGCGGTCGATAGCCTGGCCTCCCTGATGGAACCTATCATCATGTCCATACTGGGGGTGCTGGTCGGCGGGCTCATGATCGCCATGTACCTGCCCATCTTCATGCTGGGAGCGGTTGTCTAGAGCGACACCGCGATGGATGTCCTGAGCGCACTTAACCAGCACCCGTGGTTGCTGGAAGCAGGCCTGCTGATACTGGGCATGTGCGTGGGCAGCTTTCTCAATGTAGTGATTTATCGCTTGCCGGTGATGATGGAGGCGCAATGGCGCCATGATTGCGGCGAGATGTTGGAGTTGGAGCAAACGCCCCGGCCGGACGACAGCAAGCCGTTCAATCTCGCCACCCCTAACTCCCGTTGCCCCCACTGCGACCACGCCATCAAACCCTGGGAGAACATACCGGTAATCAGCTACCTGGTTCTGCGCGGTCGCTGCAGTGCTTGCGCCGGGAAAATATCCCTGCGCTACCCAAGTATCGAATTGCTTAGCGGCTTGCTGGCCCTGTTGCTGGGCTGGCAGTTCGGAATCGCAGGCCCTGCCTTGCTGGGCGCGTTAGTATTCACCTGGGCGCTGTTGACCCTAACCATGATCGATATCGATCAGCAACTGCTGCCAGATGACATCACCCTGCCACTGTTGTGGTTGGGATTGCTGTTCAACCTGTTCGGCACTTTTACCAGCCTGCCGAATGCAGTTATTGGCGCCATGGCCGGATACCTGTCCCTGTGGGGTATCTACTGGCTATTCAAGTTGGCAACCGGCAAAGAGGGCATGGGCTACGGCGACTTCAAACTCCTGGCGGCCCTGGGCGCGTGGCTGGGCTGGCAAGCCCTGCCGATGATCATACTGTTGTCTTCCCTGGTTGGCGCCGTCATCGGCGTGTTCCTCATGATCATGCAACGTCGGGGCAAGGATATTCCCATGCCCTTCGGTCCCTATTTGGCAATTGCCGGCTGGATAGCCTTTCTGTGGGGCCCACAGCTGCTGGACTGGTACTGGCAGGTGGCCGGACGACAATCCACGCTGTGAGCCTGATCGTCGGCATTACCGGGGGCATTGGCAGTGGCAAGTCCGCCGCCACCGCGCATTTTGAAGCTCTGGGAATATCGGTAGTCGACGCCGACCTCGTCAGCAGACTCATCGTCGAACCCGGCAAACCGGCACTGGCCGCAATTGCCCGGCACTTCGGCGACGACCTACTACTGGCCAATGGCAACCTGGACCGGGCGGCCATGCGCGCAAGGGTCTTTGCCGACCCCAGGCAACGCCATTGGCTGGAGCAACTGACCCACCCACTGATCGGCGAGGAGATCCAGGCCCAGCTGCAGGCATCTACTTCCGCCTATACGATCCTGTCCTCGCCGCTACTCCTGGAGACCCGTCAAAAAGACCTGTGCGACATCACCGTGGTGGTAGATGTGCCGGAGGAGGTGCAGCTGCAGCGCACCATGTCCCGGGACTCCAACAGCGAAAAGCAGGTGCGAGAAATCATGGCTGCACAAATGGCGCGCCGGCAACGCCTGGCCCTGGCCGATGAAGTTCTGCGCAACGACAGCACCCTGGAGGACCTGCACCAAGCGGTAGAACAACTACACCAGAAGTTTTTAGCCCGCGTTTGACAAAAAAAAGTCCCCCGCAGCGGTGTTCAGCCCGCAGGCAACCAGTGCAGCAAAAACTGCACGCTGTTCTCTCCCATCACTTTGCGGATAGCGGACTCGGACAGACCCGCTTCCATCAGGGCCTGGGTGAGAACTGCCAGCTCGTCGGTAGCAAACGCCACCCGGGTCCCGCCGTCATAATCGGAACCCAGGGCGACATGGCCCTCACCCACCAGGTTCACCGCGTAGAGGATAGCTGCGGCCACCCCGGTCGGGGTGATATCACAGACCGCAGCCTTCCAGTAGCCGATGGCTATCAGCCCGCCGCCGACGGCGATTTCCTGCATCAGTCGATCCGGGAAATTGCGGGCACTGGCACAGTTGCCATAGACCCCGGTGTGGGACACAAGCAGCGGACGCTCGCTCATGGCGAGCACGTCCCGTACCACGGCAGGAGCACTGTGGGCCACATCGAGGATAATCTCACGCTCGTGAATACGCTGAACCACGTCTCGCCCGAAGGGCGTTAGCCCCCTCTTCTCGATCCCATGCAAAGATCCACCTAGCCGGTTGTCGAAAAAATGTTGCAGGCTCATCATGCGAAATCCGGCATCGAAGAGTACATCCACGTTGTCGACATTCCCCTCCAGTGCATGGCTGCCTTCGGTGCCCATCATGACTCCGATAGGGGGCTGCTCGCCGGCAAGCCCGGCCGCGTTCCTTGCTGCCAGTAATTGCCGAAGATCTGCGGCGCTGTTCAGCCAGCGCAGTTGCCCGCCGGCGGCTGCAACAAACCCGCGCAACCGCTGCGCCTGGTGCAGAGCCCGTTGCAGCAAGCTGTCCCAACTGTTAATGGGCCAGCCCTGGGCAACGACCAGCGCGGTCAGCATGTCACCGGCATCCGCGGCATTGGAATCAACGTTTTGCCCGAAAGGTGCCATGGTGGGTGTGGTCAGAACCGCTATCGCCACATTCCCCGCCTGCAAACGCGGCAAATCGACGTGGCCCCGCGCGGAGTGCTGCAGGAAATCACGTTCCCACAACATCGAATCGGTGTGCCAATCCAGCACCGTCAGGCGCTGGTGCAAGTCGCGACTGGCCGCAGCGATGGGGTAAGGCGCATGTTCGGCGACGGTGTTGGCGCGGCGCTCAGTGAAACCGGGCAATAGTACACGTACGGCAGCCACCGCCGCTACCAGCAACAGAAGACCTATCAGGATACTCTTGCGGACCACAGTCCACCCCCCGCTTGATAGCGTCAGC